>NZ_MLQM01000068.1:0-24206 GCF_001854525.1 Mycobacterium talmoniae | reverse complement strand
ACCCCGTCTGATAACCCATACCGCACCAACACCTTCCCGATAGGTGTTGCAGCGATCACTTGAGCCTGAGCGCCGTTTCGCGTATGACACCGCACACTCGGCGGCGCCGCGGCGGCGTCAGATGTCGTATTCCCAGGACTCCGGCTCGGATTTGCGCTGGGGGCGCGGCCGCGGTGCGTCCTTGTCGGTCGCGCCGCGATAGCGCACCCGCGAGATCGGGTGATGCGTTGAACTGGCGCCGTTGGTGCCCTTGGCTGCCGGTTGCCGGCGACGTGGCCGTTCCGGCGGGTCGGCGGACTCGTACGGGTCGACGCGGGCGCTGCGCGTCGGGCGGCCCTTACGCACATGCGGGTCGGCGCGGCCTTCGCGCGGCGGCTGGCCGCGTCGGTTCGGGTCGCGCGGCTCACGCTCCCGGGGCCGACGGCGCGGTTCGGGGGCGGCGTCGGCGTCGCGGGAGTAGTCGGGGCGGCGCCGACGCGGCCGCTCCACCGGCGGCTCGGACGGGTCATCCACCGGCGGACGGATATGCCGGGACCGGGTCGGCGCGGTCCGCTTGGTGGCCTTCGCGGTCTTGCCCGCACGGGTCCCGCGGGCCGCGGCCCGTGCGGGCCGCTCGATGGTGTGCCGGCGCGACGTCCTGGCCGAGGCCTTGTCGTCGGGGTCCTCGTCGCCCGCGGCCGGGCGACCCACGATCGAGGTGAGTTTCGCAACAATTCCCGCCGCCCGCCCGGCGCCGCCCTTGGCCGTCGACGCCGCGCCCAGCCGTGCCGCCATCCCGATGTACCAGCGGACCATTCCGATCAGCAGTACCGCGACCGAGGTGAACAGCATCAGCGGGAACCGCTCGATCAGCGGGTAGCCGCAGTTGATCAGGACGTTCTTGAGCCCCGGGAACGCCGCGCCGTGGAACAGCCAGTAGGCGCCGGGCACGCTGCAGAACAGGATCAGCGGCGGTTGGATGACGGCGGTGAACACCCCCGACTGCTGGACGGCGAGCACCGCGGCCACGCAGCCCAATACATACAGTGCGGCGAACACATGAGTCAGTTCTTTATTGCCCGACCCGGCGTCGAAGGCGAACCCGACCGCCGTCGCGGTTGCGGCGGTCAAAATGGCCGCCCACCAGGGCACGCCAGCCAGGCGGGGGTGGATCGAGCGATGCTCGGCGGCCACCGCTGACCTCGCCCGCTGTGCTAACACACGTCGACCGTACCGGCTGGCGACACAAACACCTTTCAAGACCATGCCTCATGGCCCGCGGGCGTCGGTCACACCCCCCTCTAGACTTGGCTACCTGTGAGCCTGAGCCTGGGAATCGTGGGGTTACCCAATGTCGGTAAGTCAACCCTGTTCAACGCGCTGACCCGCAACAACGTGCTGGCCGCCAACTACCCGTTCGCGACGATCGAGCCGAACGAGGGGGTGGTGCCGCTGCCGGATCCGCGGCTGGCCCGGCTGGCGGAGATCTTTGGATCGGAGCGCATCCTGCCGGCGCCGGTGACATTCGTCGATATCGCCGGCATCGTCAAAGGTGCCTCCGAGGGCGCCGGGCTGGGCAACAAGTTCCTGGCCAATATCCGGGAATGTGACGCGATCTGCCAGGTGGTGCGGGTCTTCTCCGACGACGACGTGGTGCACGTCGACGGCAAGGTCGACCCCGAGGCCGACATCGAGATCATCGCGACCGAGCTGATCCTCGCCGATTTGCAGACCTTGGAGCGCGCGGTGCCGCGACTGGAGAAGGAAGCCCGCAACAATAAGGAGCGCAAACCCGCCCATGAGGCGGCCGTGGCCGCCCAGCAGGTGCTCGACGGCGGGACGACGCTGTTCTCCGCCGGTATCGATGCGGCGCCGCTGCGGGAGCTGAACCTGTTGACCACCAAACCGTTCCTGTACGTGTTCAACGCCGACGAGGCGGTGCTGACCGACGCGGGCCGGGTCAGCGAGTTGCGCGAGTTGGTCGCCCCGGCCGACGCGGTGTTCCTGGACGCCAAGATCGAGGCCGAGCTCATCGAGCTCGACGACGAGTCGGCCGCCGAGCTGCTGGAGTCGATCGGGCAGACCGAGCGGGGCCTGGACGCGTTGGCACGGGCCGGTTTCCACACCCTGCGCCTGCAGACCTACCTGACCGCGGGGCCCAAGGAGGCGCGGGCCTGGACGATTCACCAGGGCGACACCGCGCCCAAGGCGGCCGGGGTGATCCACACCGACTTCGAAAAGGGTTTCATCAAAGCCGAGATCGTCTCCTACGACGATCTGATCGAGGCCGGGTCGATGGCCGCCGCCAAGGCCGCCGGCAAGGTGCGCATGGAGGGTAAGGACTACGTGATGGCCGACGGTGACGTGGTGGAGTTCCGGTTCAACGTGTGAGAGTGCCTTCTGGCCAGTGAATTTGTGTTCTCGTTTCCAGGCGAGAGCCTGAGGTCACAGGTCATCCTCGCGCGGCATCGTGGCTAAGTGATGGACGCTGCCGACCCTCCGCGAGGGGCGTCTCCGCGGCAAGACGCTCCTGACCCCGTGAGGCGACGAGCTGGGCGGCGGACCGTCCTGCGGCGAGGAGCTTGTCGATGACGACGCGGGCGAGCGCCTGGCCTGAATGCTAATGTGCGTGCGTGGCGACAATGCTTGCCACGTTCTGCGCTTCCAGGTGAACGATCACCTGAATCATTGCGGAGGGGCCTGAGCTGCTCAGGACATGTCCGAAATGGGGTGCTGCGCCTTCTGGCGCGCCAACTCCACCGCGCCGGTAGATCGATATCGGCCGACGAAAGGACATGACAGTGGCTACGAAGGACGAAAAGAACCTCAAGCAGGTCCTCGACAAGATCGCGGGAATGGATGAGCCTGCGCGGGGCATCATGCGACGCATGCATGACGTGATCGTCGCTGCTGCGCCCGAACTCAGGCCGCGAATTTGGTACGGCATGCCCGGCTATGCCAAGTCCGCGAGCAGTCCCGTCCTGGTCTTCTTCCGGAACGACGAGCTGATGAGCCTTGGGGTGAGCGACAAAGCCACGCTCAAGCCCACCGGAGGCAAGGACGGACGATTGATTCCTGCGGCCTGGTACTTCGATGGCCTGGACGACGTCACCGAGCAGCGTGTCGCCGAGATCGTCCGCGCCGCGATCGAGTGACCGAACTTCGGCGATTGTTGTGCCGGTCCAAGAGTTGCTCTGTGCCGGAATGCGGTGGATTTCCGGTTTCACGTGTAGCTCGTGGCACTGATCTCGGTCGCGGTATGCCCGCCACCCGACGACGTTGATACCGGATGTCGCCGCTGAGGCCGGCCTCCAAAGCTGCGGGGGCCGAGGCAGTGCTGTCGCGCATCGGAAGCACCGGAGCGCACTAGAATTCTGTACATGACGACGCTGCCGCTTGCCGAGGTGCGGGCCAATCTGTCGAGGTTGGTCGACGACGCAGTGCGGACGCATCAGCGGATCGAGGTGACCCGTCAGGGGCGGCGTGCCGCAGTGCTGCTATCCGCCGAGGACTACGACTCGATCATGGAGACGCTGGACATCCTCGGCGACCCCGAGCTGATGCACGAGCTGCGGGCGGCTGAGGCCGAGGCTGAAGCCGGTCACGTCTACCCGCTCGACGAGGTGACGGAGGAGATGCGCGCCGCCGGGCGGCTCCCGCAGTGACCTATCGGGTCGAGTTGACGAAGGCTGCCAAGAAGGCGTTGACCGACCTCCTGCCCCCGGCGGTGGCGATCGCGTGCTGGGAATTCATCCGAGGACCGCTCGCCGAGAATCCCCACCGGGTCGGCAAGCCGCTTCGCGGCCAATTGGAGGGACGGTACTCCGCGCGGCGCGGTGAATACCGGGTGATCTATCAGGTCTTCGACGAACGGGTGGTCGTCCGCGTTATCCACATCGCGCATCGCCGGGCTGCCTATCGGTGACCTGCGTTGCCCGCCTTTCGCAACGCGGTGATTTCGCCGCGGACGCGGCGTGATAACGGGGACCCGGATATGACGTCGGTCACAGATAGCGCCGACGGCCGTGTGGGCTATTCAAAGTCGGCGCGAAGTGTGGAACAGTAGTTATTTACGGGCCAGAAAAGCCATCTGACCAGGGGGTTGGAAAACCTCCCGAGTTACCTGTCTCGGATCGAGTCTGCGATGTAACGCAGGTCATCGAACGTACGGTTCGTGACCCTTCGCACAAATTTTGATTGCCTATACAACCCCTTGTTAATGTCCCCGCTCATGTTTGCTCTAGCTTCGTTGGTGGCCCTGATCCACCAGGTTTCGGGGACGCCGTACATTCCCGGTGGGGATTCTCCCGCCGGTACAGATTGTTCCGGTTTGGCGTCGTGGGTGACCAATACGGCAACCGGCCGGCCGACATTTGGCGACCGGTTCAACACCGGTAATGAAGAGGCGGCCCTGCTCGCACGCGGTTTCCAATACGGAACTGCCCCCAATGCATTGGTCGTGGGCTGGAATTCTCACCACACCGCGGTGACCTTGCCGGACGGCACGCCCGTGTCCAGCGGCGAGGGCGGCGGCGTGCGGATCGGCGGCGGCGGCGCCTACCAAAGCCAATTCACGCATCACATGTTTTTGCCCGCGGATCAGCTCCCGGACGGCGACTTCGATGAGCCTGGCCCCGTGGAGGATCCGGCGCCCGCGGTTCTCGTCAACGAAGAATTTCCCGTGGACGAACCGGCCCCCATCGAAGAGCCGGCGCCCGTGGAAGAAGCGGTTTTCGTGAACGCTGAAGAGGAAGAGCCACTTCCCGCGCCGGAAACTCCCGACGGCGAAAACGTCGATATTTAACCGCTAACCGGTAATTGCTGAAGCCGCTTTATGCGGTTTTATGCCTATGCCGGCACCAGCGCCAGAAAAGCGCGGGCGGCCGGGTTGGTCGGGACCGTGGTCCGGCCGACCAGGGCCAGCCGGCGGACCGGCGGCGTCCCGTCGTCGCCGACCGGACCCAGCTGCAGCACCGGCAGCCCGCTGCGACGGGCGACGGGCTCCGGAACCACCGCCACCCCGAGCCCGTGCCCAACCAGGCTCAGCGCCTGCTCCATCTGGCTGGTGCGAAAGGCGATCTGGCGCGGTACGCCGGCGTCGCGAAACAGCGCCGCGACCACGGTCTGCAATCCGAGGCCGGCCTGAAACTCGACGAACGGCTGGTCGGCTAGGTCCGCCAACCGCACCGGGCCGCGGTTTGCCAGCGGATGCTCCGCGCCGACGACCACCACCAACGTCTCGGGGTAGTCGCGCAAGGCGATCAGCCCGGCCGGCAGCGGCGTGGCGTCGAGCGCGACGAACGCTAGATCCAGTTCCCCGTCGTCGACCGCCGCCAGCAGATCCGCCGTTGGTGCCTCACGCAGCAGCATCTGCACCCGCGGATGCCCGGCGTGCAACCGGGCAATGGCGGCGGGCAGGTCCACGGCGGTAAAGGTTTGCACCACGCCGATCGCGAGCGTGCCCGCCTGGGCGTCGCGGACCGCCGCGAGCGACGCTTCGGTGGCCTCCACCTCCCGCAGGATGCGTCGGGCATGGCCCAGCAGGGTGCGCCCGGCGGCGGTAAGCACCACCGACCGGGTGGTGCGCTCGAACACCGGGACGGCCAGCGCCCGCTCCAGCGCGCGCACCGACGCGCTCAGGCCCGACTGGGAGATGTTCAGCTCGTCGGCGGCGTGGCTGAAATGCCCGGCCTCGGCGACCGCCACGAAGTGCTGCAGCTGCCGAAACTCCATATATCGATATTACTTCTTAAATTAAGTCGATTCGCTTGTTTTACATCAGGGTCGGGTGGCGCGACCATGGCGCCATGTCCGTTACCGCCGCAGCCGCTCCCGCCCGGATGGACCGCCGACTGGTGCTGGTGATGGCGCTGGCGTCCGGTCTGGTGGTGGCCAACAGCTATTACGCGCAACCGTTGGTGGACACCATCGCGCGCCAGTTTCAGGCGTCGAGCACCAGCGTGGGCCTGATCGTCACCGCCAGCCAGGTGGGCTACGCGATCGGCCTGGCGCTGCTGGTGCCGCTGGGTGACCTGGTGGAGCGGCGCACGTTGCTGACCGCGATGCTGATCGGCACCTGCGGGTGCCTGCTGGGGATGGCGTGGGCGCCGAGTTGGCCGGTGCTGGCGGCCGCCGCGGTCCTGGTCGGCCTGGGCTCGGTGGTCGGGCAGGTGCTGGTGCCGTTCGCCGCCGCCTTGGCGCATGAGGACGAACGCGGTCGCGTCATCGGCAGCGTGATGACCGGTCTGCTGCTGGGCATTCTGCTCTCGCGGGTGGTCGCCGGCCTGATCGCCGCGGTGGCTGGGTGGCGGGCGGTGTTCGTGGTGGCCGCCGCGCTGATGCTGATCAGCTGTGCGCTGGTGCGCACGCTGCCGATCCGGCCGCCGGAGGTGCGGATGAGCTACGGCCGGTTGCTCGGCTCCGTCGTCGCGATCGTTCGCGAGGAACCCGTGCTGCGGCTGCGGATGGCCTACGGGATGCTCACCTACGCCTGTTTTGGGGTGTTTTGGACCAGTGTCGGGTTCATGCTGGCCGGCAGCTACCACTGGTCGGACGGACGGATCGGGGCGTTCACCCTGTTCGGTGTGGCCGGGGCCGTCGCGGCGAAAGTCGCGGGCACGCTGGCCGACCGCGGCTATGCGCGGGCGCAGACCGGCGTGTTCGTCGCGCTCACCGCCGTCAGTTTCCTGCTGCTGTGGCTCGGCCAAACCCGGGTGGTGGCGCTGGCCGTCGGTGTGGCCCTGCTGGATCTCGGCATCCAGGGCACCCACATCACCAACCAGAGCGTGTTCTACCCGCTGCGGCCCGCGGCGCGCAGCCGGCTCAACACCGCCTACATGACCAGCTATTTCACCGCGGGCTCGCTGGGCAGCGTGTTCTCGGCCGTCGCCTACGGCGCCTGGGGGTGGGGCGCGGTGTGCGCGCTGGGCGCGGTCTTTCCGGTGACCGCGATGCTGATCTGGTTGGGCGAGATGGCGATTACTCGACGACGGCGATCTCCCGGCTCAGTTCGTACCCCGGGGTCAGCGGCAGAATGTCGCCGCTCCAAAACGATCCGGGATCGAACCAGTTGGAATGCTTTTCGGTGGTCAACAGGCCCATCTCCTCGTAGGTGATGGCCACCGTCTCCGCGCAGTAGGCGGTCTCCACCCCGACGGCGCGCCGCTGCACCTTGCGTCGCCGCGTTGCCTCGCCAACCTTCTTGTCCAGCAGCGGGATTCCGCGCACCCAGTCGTAGGTCGTCGGGATGCGCCCGCGCAGCCACCGACCGGTCAGCCGCGCGGTGGTCGGGAACGCGGTGCCATCCATCCGGGCGATGACGCGCAGCAGCCGGTCTTCCTGGTTCCGGTCGGCGAAGGGGGTCAGCTGTCGCAACCAGCACCGCTGGTGATAGCGCTGCGTCCACTGGTGGACGGCTTCCCGCGCGTCGTTGAGTTGCACCCCGCGGTGATTGGTGCCGGTCCAGACATCGGTCAACTTGTCGCCGAGCTCGGCATGCCAGATCAACGGCGGCAGGTCGTCGATGGCCACCGTCATCCCGACGTGGTTCACCGGCGCGTTGGACAGGGTCTGGATGGTGCGGTCCGGCCCGGATCGGCCCCGGAACAGCCAAATGTCGCCGGTGCGGGTTTCCTGCAGTGCCCGATCCAGGGTCACCGTGTGCGCGTCCACGACAGCACCATAGAGCGTGTCGACCGTCGCGGCAGCCCTGCATAGGGTGTGTCCATGCGCAGCATCTGGAAGTGGATCGGACTGGCCGGGGTTGTCGGGGTCGCCGCCGGGGGAGTGCTGGTCGCCCGCGACCAGCGGCGACGCAACGCCTACACCGCCGACGAGATCCGGGCCCGGCTGCATCAGCGCCTGGCCGAATCCGAAGCGGTTGGAGACGGCTAACACTCCACGCTGTACAGCCGATGGGTGCCGGTGAAGCCCTTAAGCTCGACGGCACGTCCGTCGTCGACGGCGATGTCGTCGCAGTCGGCGACCGCGTCCCGCACCGGTTCGCTGACCAGGATCTGCCCGCCGTCGGCCTGCGCCGCCACCCGCGCCGCCATCGCGACATTGCGGCCGAACAGGTCGTCGCCGCGGCGCACCGAGCGGCCCAGGTGAATGCCGATCCGCACCCGAATTGCGTGCTGCCGCTTCCGGTTTTGTCTGTCGAGCGCGTGCTGGATGTCGATCGCGCAGCGCACGGCCTGCTCGGCGTGGGCGAAGGCGATCATGAAGCCGTCGCCCTGGCTTTTCACCACGTGCCCGCCGTGCTTGTGGACCAGCCGGCCGACCAGCTCGTCGTGGCCGCTGATCAACTTCACCCAGGCACGGTCGCCGATCCGCTCGTTGAGGACGGTGGACCCCTCGATGTCGGAGAACAGGATGACCACCCTGCCGTCGGGTGTGATGCGGGCCAGGTCCGGCCGCTCGACTTCGGCCCAGTCGGCAAGGTCTTCGATCGAGCTGCGCACCGCCGCGCCGAACCCCTCCTTGCGGACCAGGTTGGCGGTCTGCCAGACGGTCTTGACGGCCTCGCGGCCGCCGGACAGCAGCCAATTTCGGGTGTCGGCGCGGTGCCGCAGCTCGTCGGCCTCGGCGCGGCTGCGGGTCAGCCGCCGCCACAGCACCAGCAGCCCGACCGCCTCGATCGCGGCGATGCCCGCCAGCGCGTAGACCGCGATCATGGGGCCGGTAACCACGGTCAGTATCTTTCCGCACCCGTTGAGATTGCGGCCAGGGCTGTGCTCACCTGTCGAGCAACGACCGTGTGCGCAATCTCAACGAGACTCCCGCCGGCCGATCGCGGCGACCATCATCGGGGTGAACAGGCGAACGTCGGTGCGCAGCCCCGCGGATGCGGCGTCGGCGTCGTCGGCGGCGAGCAGCCCGGCTTGGACCACCGCATCACGAATGCTTTCGAAGGTCAGCCGGTAGAAGTCGAAGCCCGGTGAGTGGGAGTCGATGATTCGGGCCCGCCCGTCGCCGCGGATGTCGGTGAGGCCGGCGGCGGTCAGATCGTCGAAGACCCGACGGCCGTACCCCGGGTCGTAGCCGGCCTGCTGCATGAACGCGATGATCGCCTCGGCGGCGCGGTCCAGCTGCGGATTGGTGCCGTCGAAGCCGAAGCTGCTCCAGTCGTAGTCCTCGATCATCAGCCAGCCCCCGGGGCGCAGCGTGTCGACCAGGCGGCGCACGATCTGGCGGCGCTCGGCGAGGTGCTCCAGCACCAGCCGCGCGTGGACCAGATCGAACTGCGACGCCGGGAGGTCGTCGCTGCGGATGTCGACCCGGCGGATCTCGACACGGTCGCTGGCCAGCGGTTCGATGAACCGGGTATCGATATCGACGGCCAGCACACTGGCGCCGCGGCCGGCCATCCATTCGACCAGCGACCCGACCCCCGCACCGACCTCCAGACAGTTCCAGCCCGCGCCGACCCCGAGGTCCTCAAGCACCTGTTGGCTGCCCGGATCCCAGAGCTGCTCGGAGCTGGCTAGCCGCGTGCGCTCCTCGGCGAAGTTCTGGTCGTAGACGTAATCGCGGATGACGGCCTCCGGTCCTTCAGCGGCTGACGAATTGCACGACGACGTCGCTGAAGGCGTCGTTGTCGTCGCCGGCAGCAGTATGCCCGGCGTCGGAGAGTTCGACGAACTCGGCGTGCGGCACCTTGTCCAGGAAATCCCGGACGCCCTCGGCGCTGACCACATCGGAGAGTTTGCCGCGGATCAGCAGGATTGGGATCTGCAGGGCACTGGCGGCGTGCTCGAGCTTGTCGGTGCGCAGCGCGGGATCGTCGCCGGGTTTGGTCAGCAGCGCCGGGTCCCAGTGCCAATACCAGCGGCCGTCGCGCTGGCGCAGGTTCTTCTTCAACCCGTCCGGGCTGCGCGGCTTGGTCCGGTGCGGCAGGTAGGCGGCGACCGCGTCGGCGGCCTGCTCGAGCGTGTCGAAGCCGTCGATGTTGCTGAACATGAAGTCGCGGATGCGCGCGCTGCCGTCCTTTTCGTACCGGGGCACCACGTCGACGAGCACCAGCTTCCGCACCCGCTCGGGTCCCGCCTGCTCGGCGGCCAAGATACCGGTCAGCCCACCCATGCTCGCGCCGATCAGCACCACCGGCCGGCCGATCGCCTCCACGACGTGCAGCACGTCGTGGGTGAGCGTCTCGAGGGCGTAGTCGGCGCCCGGCGCCCGATCGCTGTCACCGTGGCCGCGGGTGTCGATCGCGATGACGTGGTACCCGGCGTCGGCCAAGATCTGGCCGGTGTTCTTCCAGGAGTACCGGTTCTGCCCGCCGCCGTGCAGCATCAGGATGGTCGGCCGGTCGGCGGTGGTGTTGCCCCGGTTCCACTCGTCGGCGACCAGAGTGATCCCGCCCGCGCCGGCGAACTCGACGGTCTGGACGGTGCTGCTGACGTTGCTCACGGGGCGTCCTCTCGGTGGGATCGATCTGACGTTACCGAGCCCGTGCGCCGCGGCTGCACCCGCCGCACCCAACGGTACGATCCAGCCACCGGCGCGTAGTTTGAAGCGGACAGCCCGTGAGAAGGCCGGTCAACCTGGCCCGAAGTGCCGAACAGGAGCACAGATGGCAGAGGACACTGCTGCCCCCGAGGGGGAAGCGAATGAGCGGCCGACCGGCGGTACCGGTGCGGCGCGGTCGAGGATCTCGCCCGAGGTGGCGACGCTGGCGGTCGGGCTGATCGGGGCGATCGTGCTGACGGTCGTCGTCGGCTGGCTTGGTTTCCGCACCCAGCAGGGGCGTGACGTCGAGGCGCACCGCGACCTGATCGTCGCGGTGGCCCGGCAGGAGGCGGCGAATATCACCACGATCGACTACCAGCACCCCGAGGACGACGTGCAGCGTGTCCTGGACCTGGCGACCGGCAGCTTTTACGCCAGCTTCGCTCGGCGCTCACACGACCTCATTGACACCGTCAAACGGGAGGAGTCGAAAGCGGTGGGTACCGCGACCGAGGCCGCGCTGTCGTCGGAAGCGGGCAATCAGGCGCAGGTACTGGTGGCGGTCAGCGTGCGGTCCAAGCACCTTGGCGGGCTGGACAAGCCCCCGCAGGGGCTGCGGATGCGGATGCTGGTGGAGAAGGCGGGGAAGCAGATGAAGGTCGCCGACGTGGAGTTGGTGCGATGACCGACAGCAGCGACGAACGCCCGGTGATCGCCCCGGCCACCCGGCGGGTCAACCCGGTGCGGGTGCTGGCCTACGGTGTGGCGCCCGCGCTGGTGTTGCTGCTGGCGATGGCCGCCGGTTGGCTGAAGTGGCAGGATCAGGCCAGTCGCAGCTCAGACCTGATGCGGGCCGAATCTACTGATGCGGCAATCGATTCCACCGTCGCGATGCTGTCGTATAGCCCCGACACGGTGGACAGCGACGTGGCCGCGGCGCGGGCGTTGACCACCGACGGCTTCCGGGATACCTACCTGCAGTTGGCTCACGACCAGGTGGTGCCCAACGCGAAGGAACGGCATATCTCGGAAACCGTCAGCGTGCCCGGGGCGGCGGCGGTGTCGGTCAGCGTGAACCATGCCGTGGTGCTGGTATTCGCCGATCGGACCATGGTGACCGATTCCTCCCCGCCCGTGGAGGTTCCCGCGAGTTACCGGGTGACCCTGGACAAGGTCGGCGGACGCTGGCTGGTCGCGGGATTCGACCCCGTATAGGCGAAGAGGAGGAGCGGCGCTTGTGACTGCTGAACCGCGCTGGATCGATGTGCAGGCTCCGGAAGTCGAGCTCAGGGCATTGAGCTGGGGCCCGAAAAGCGCCCCCATCGCGCTGTGCCTGCATGGGTTTCCGGATACCGCCTACGGGTGGCGCAAGCTGGCACCCCGGCTGGTCGCGGCGGGCTGGCGGGTGGTGGCGCCGTTTATGCGCGGTTATGCGCCGTCGTCGATCCCGGACGACGGCAGCTATCACATCGGCGCATTGATGGACGACGCGCTGCAGGTGCGTTCGGCGGCGGGCGGCACCGACCGTGATGTGGTGATCGGCCACGACTGGGGGGCACTGGCCGCCACCGGGCTGGCCGCCGCGCCGGACAGTCCATTCGCCAAGGCCGTGATCATGTCGGTGCCCCCACCGGCGGCGTTTCGCACGATGGAACGGTTGACCGACCGGCTCCGGGCCGCCGGCCATCTCCCGGCTCAGCTGGTGCGCAGCTGGTACATCAGCTACTTCCAATTGCCCTGGCTGCCTGAACGTTCCACCTCCTGGGTGCTACCGCTGCTGTGGCGGCGATGGTCGCCGGGCTATGACGCCGAAGAGGATCTGCGCCACGTCGACGCCGCCATCGGCACCCCCGAGGGCTGGCGCGCCGCCCTCGGGCCGTACCGAGCGACGATCCGCAACCGCCGGCCGCCGGCCCGCTACGCCGAGCTGCACCGACACTGGCTGCAGCCACCGCAAATACCGAGCCTGTACCTGCACGGCCACGACGACGGGTGCATGACATCGGCTTTCGCGCGTTGGGTGGATATGGTGCTGCCGACCGGCAGCGATGTCGCCGTCGTCGAGCACGCCGGGCACTTCCTGCAGCTCGAGGCGCCCGACGAGGTGGCCGAGCTGGTGCTCGACTTCGTCGGCTCACCTGCCTGAGGCCCGATGACCCCGCAGCGGATGGCCGCGGTCGACGCGCAGTTCTACTGGATGTCGGCCAAGATCCCCAACGACGAATTTTTGCTGTACGTCTTCGCCGGTGTGCCTTCGGATTTCGACGACGCCGTGGATGCGGTGCTCACCCGCGCCCGCGCCTGCGGCGACCTGACCATGCGGGTCGACGACGGATGCGGCCTGACCTACCCGACCTGGGTGCCGGCGACCGCGCACGTCGGGGTGGTGCGCCACGCGCTCACCGACGACACCTGGCGCGGTTGCCTGGACGCGGTAGCCCGGCTCGCCGACGACCAGCTCGACATCCGTCGCGGTCCGTGGCGGTTGCACGTGTTCCCCCCGGTGCACGACGTGCCCGGCGGGACCGGCCCGGCCACCGTCGCGGTGCTACAGGTCGCGCACGCGCTGGCCGACGGCGCGCGGGCATCCGCGCTGGCGGCCTGGCTATTTGGCCGCAACGCGCCGGTGCCCGCGTTGCCGCGGCCGCCGCGCGGTTTCCTGCCGTGGCGCGCGGCCGTGGCGGCGCGCGCCCATCGCCACCTGGTGCGCGATACCGAAGCCGGGCTGGTGCCGGAGCCGATCGGATCCTGGCCGGTGGCGGCCACCAATACCCGGCCGGCCGGTGCGCGCACCCTACGCACCCTGGTGCGCCACCGCGCCCAGCTGCCCGGGCCCACCGTGACCGTCGGCGTGCTGGCCGCGGTGTCCACCGCGCTATCGGGCTACCTCGCTACCCCGGACGATCGGTTGGGCGCCGAGGTGCCCCTGGCCAAACCCGGTGCCCGGCTGGCGCACAACCACTTCCGCAATGTGAGCGTCGGGTTGTACCCGACGCTGGAGCCGCCGGCCCGGGCCGAGCGGATCGCGGTCGATGTGGCCGACGGCCGGCGGCGCGCCGCGCATCCGGCGGCCGCCGCGGCGGATCGGGCCTTCGCCGCGGTGCCCGCCCCGCTGCTGCGCTGGGGTGTCGGCCAGTTCGACCCGGATGTCCGACCGCAGCAGGTGGGCGGCAACACGGTGGTGTCCAGCGTGCACCGGGGCGCCGCCGACCTGCGGTTCGGCGACGCCCCGGTGCTGTGGACGGCCGGGTATCCGGCGCTGTCGCCGGCGATGGGGCTGACCCACGGCGTGCACGGTATCGGTGACACCGTCGCGATCAGCGTGCACGCCGCCGAGTCGACGATCGGCGATATCGATGACTATCTGCGCCGCCTCGACGCGGCGCTCTAGGAGCTTGCCCGGCATCGAGTGTGCGGCCAGGGCGGGATTTGACGAAAAATCCCGCCCTGGACGCACACTCGGCGAAGGTCAGTCGCCGTGCAGCAGGCCGAAGCCCCAGTTCGTGCCGAACCCGCGGCGCAGCGCCAGGTGAATCCACAGCAATGCATAGGGTTCCAACAACCGGGCGAGGGCCAACTCGCCGGCGTCGACGGCCTGGAAGCCGAGCTCGCCGACCAGGCCCGCGGTGATCTCCTTGGCCGCGTCGTCGTCACCGCAGACGAACATCACCGGCGTCGCCGGCAACTGCGGGTCGTCCATCATCGGCGCGCCGATCTGGTTCATCGCCTTACACACCCGCGCCCCCGACGCCCAGCCGGCAACCTGTTCGGCGCCCGAACTCGTGTGGCCGACTTCCAATGCGGCGAAGTCTGGGGTCAGCGGGTTGGTGCAGTCGATCAGGATTTTGCCGCTCAGATCGCCGCAGGACTGCAGGGCCTGGCGGGTGCCCTGCCAGGGCGTGCACAACACGACGACGTCGGCCGCTTGGGCCGCGTCGGCGTTTGTTGTGACGCCGTCCCGGCCGGCGTACTTCTCGTCGTCGGGGTTTCGCACCCCGTACCGGACGTCGTGCCCGCGCCGTTGCCAGGCCTGTCCCAATGTGCTGCCGACCGAGCCGGCGCCGATGATCGCGAGGTGCATGGGTAGCTCGTACCACGCGCCGTCCCACCGGGGCAATACACGATCAGGGACGGGGAAGCTCTTGCCAGTCGGTCGACAGCCGCGCCGACCACTCCGGCTGGCGCCGCTGACGGAACGCGCGAACGGCCTCGGTGGCATCGGCGCTGCCCATCACCCGCAGGTGCAGGGCGGTCTCCAGGTCGGCGACCTGCTCGGCGGTATAGCCGTGGCACGCCGCATCCCACAACAGCCGTTTGGACAGTGCCGCCGACATCGGGGCAACGTTCGCCGCGATCTGCGCCGCGAGATGCAGCGCCGCGGGCACCACCTCCTCGGCCGGTAGCGACCGGTTGGCGATCCCGAACCGCAGTGCCTCGGCGCCGTCAAAGGTCCGGCCGGTCAGCAGGAGTTCGGCGGCGTTGGCCATCCCGGCGATCCGCGGCAGCGTCCAGTGCGCCATGGCGTCCGGTAGCACGCCCAGACGCACCTGCGGGATCGCGTACCGGGCGTCGTCGGCCATGATGCGCAGGTCGGCCTGCAGCGCGATGGTCAGTCCGATCCCGATCGCGTGCCCGTTCACCGCGGCGATCACCGGTTTCCGCAGCGCGAACGCCGGTGGGCTGACCGGGGACGCGCTGAAATCCGCGACGGGTGCGGCGAAGGTGTCGGTTCCCGGTGTCAGATCCGCGCCCGCGCAAAACGCCGGTGGTGTGCCGGTGAGGACGATCGCGCGCACCCGGTCGTTGTCGTCGCATTGCCGGAAGCGCTCGCCGAGCCGGCGTCCCATCTCGGCGGTAAACGCATTGCGTTTGGCGGGCCGATGCAGCGTTATCAGCGCCACTTCGCCGATCATTTCGGCAAGCACCACGTCGGTCACCGTTCTCCTCTCGTCACCCGATCCCAATATCTGATCCTGCACGCGGCGCGGGCGGGGGAGAATGGGCAGGAATGAGCAACTGGGGGGTTTACCGGGATGAGTAGTCCGTACGGCGGCGGCGAGCAGGGCGGCGACCCGCCGGGTTGGTCGTGGCCGCCCGCCTACGGTCCCCAGCAGTTCGGGCCCGCCAACCCGGCTGGCCAGCCGCCGGCTGGTTTTCCCGCAGCAGGTGGGGCGCCGCCGGGCGGTCACCACCAGCGTCCGCGGAAGGTGGCCCTCGTCGTCGGCGCCGGCGCGGCCATCGTGGTGGTGGTGGTCGCTGTCGTGGTCGCGGTGATCATGCGCGGTGGTAACCACTCCGCCTCGACGGCGTCGTCCTCGGCCGCGGCGGCACCGACGACGCGCAATGCGCAATCGGCGACCGATTGCACGCACAGCGTGTCCAGCGGTCAGCTGCCGGTCAACGGGATGGTGTCCGCGGGGGGCTTGTCCTTCCCGCAGAGTGTCGCACCGGACTGGCGGGCCAAGCCCGAGCACCGAGTGCCCAATTCGATTGACGCGGTCTCGCTGGACGAAACGGTTTCCGAAACCGCGAGCATGAGCTGGATCGCTCAAGTGACGGTGGGCGTCACCAACTTCGATCAGTCGTTGAGTCTGGCCGACCAGGCCAAGCTGATGCTCAAATGCATTGTGGTCAGCGAACTGTACGACGGAGCGTCGGCGACCGCAGCCGGGGTGTCGGCCAAGTCCGGCCGCCTGGACGGCATCTCGACCAGCGAGATCGACGTGGCGGTCCCGGTGACCTTCGAGGATCCGACCATCAAGGGCGACGACCTGGTCATCATCGTCGTCGGCACCAGCCCCAGCACCTACTTTCTGGGCTCATCGCCGTTCGGTGATCAAGCACGCCGCGACGTGGTGCAGGCGGCGGTGAAGTCGTTGCACGTCGCCGCCGACTGACGCACTGGGTCGGCGGGGTGTGGCCGGTGCGCCGGCGATGATCTAGGTTTACACATATGTCTGTTGATGTTGCGTTGCTGATTCTGCGGCTGGTGCTGGGGCTGACGCTGGCCGCGCACGGGTTGAACAAGTTTTTCGGCGGCGGTCGCATCCCGGGGACCGCGCGGTGGTTCGCCAGTATCGGCATGAAGCCGGGCACGTTCCACGCCGTGGTCGCCGCCTCCACCGAGACGGCCGCCGGCCTGGGGCTGGCGGCGGGGCTGCTCACGCCGATCCCGGCCGCGGGATTCGTCTCGTTGATGCTGGTCGCGGCCTGGACGGTGCACCGCCACAATGGCTTCTTCATCGTCAAGGAGGGCTGGGAGTACAACCTGGTGCTGGCGGTGTCGGCGATTGTGGTGGCGACGCTCGGCGCCGGCAAATACAGCCTGGACTGGCTCGTCTTCGGACACAACTGGCTGGACGGTTGGAACGGCCTGCTGCTGTCGGCGCTGCTGGGCCTGGCCGGCGCGGTCGGGCAGTTGCTGATCTTCTACCGCCCGCCGGTCAAACAGGCCGGGTAGCCGGTGTGCCCGCTGAGATCGACGTCTATATGGCGCAAACCGCCGATTCTCGGGGCTGTATGTCAATTTGGACGTCGATTTCAGTAGCGACGCGGCGAATAGGGCAGCCCGCTGCTGGTGTTCTCGTCGATCACCACCCGGCCGCCCAGGTACGGGAACGCGCGCTGCGGGCAGGCCTCGCGGGTGCAGATCTTGCAGCCCGCCCCGATCGGCACCGCGGTGGTCGGGTCGTCGAGTGCGACCCCGGTGGAGTACACCAGCTTGTCGGCGTGCACCAGGTCGCAGCCCAGCCCGATGGCGAAGCTCTTGTGTTGGCCGAGATAACCCCGCCCCTCGGGCGGGGTGGTGGTGGCGATCCAGAAATACGATCGGCCGTCGGGCATTTGGGCGACCTGGGTGACGATCCGGCCGGGCTGGGCAAACGCGTCGTGCACCACCCATAACGGGCAGCTGCCGCCGACCCGGCTGAAATGAAACGCGGTGGCCGACTGCCGCTTTGAGATATTGCCGGCTTTGTCGATCCGGACGAAGATGAACGGCACCCCCCGTCGTCGTGGCCGCTGCAACGTCGAGAGCCGGTGACACACCGTCTCAAAGCCCACTTCGAACCGGCGGGCCAACAGGTCGATGTCGTAGCGCAAGTCGGTGGCGGCGGCATGAAACTGCCGATACGGCAACAGGAATGCACCGGCGAAATAGTTGGCGAGCCCGATCCGGGCCACGCCGCGGGACTCCGGGCTGAGCTGATCATCGCCGGCCACAATGTCCGACATCAGCTCGGACTGGGTCAGCAGCGCCAGCTGGGTGGCCAGCTGAAATGCGCGCTGGCCCGGCAGCAGCCAGTGCGCGACCCGCAACACCCCGGTGTCCGGGTCGAACGCCCGCTTCGCGCCCTCGGCCAGGGCGTTGTCGATCACCACGGTGATACCGAACCGGGTCCGCATCAGCTCCGCCAGCTGAAGATCCAGCCCGCCGATCCGCATCCCGCTGTCGGCGAACATCTGCTCGGCGGCCATATCGAGTTCGCCGATGTAGTTGTTGCGGTCGTAGAAGAAGTCGCGGACCTCCTCGAACGGCATCGGCCGATCCGCCGGCAGCGGGGTCTCGGTGATCGCATGGGAGCGATACCCCTCGAGTTCCTCGGTGGCATCGCGCAGCCGGCGGTGCATGGTGACCAGGCTGCGGCCGATTTCGGGCATCCGGGCGACCAATTCCTCGATCTGGGTGTCGCTGGCCGCGTGCTCGCCCGCGGTGGCGGTGAACAGGTCACGCAGGTCGGCGACCAGGCGCGCGTCGGAGTCGGGGGAGAAGTACTGGGTGGGCAGGTCGAACCGCTCGGTCAGCGCCAGCAGCACCGCCACCGTGATCGGGCGTTGGTCGTTCTCCAACTGGTTGACGTAGCTGGTGGACAGGTCCAGGGCGCGGGCAAGCGCCGCCTGCGTCAGCCCGCGTTCCTCGCGGAGCCGCCGCAACCGTGCACCGGAAAACATCTTGGCCACCGCCGACAGGGTACCCCAGCCCATGTTCGCAACATTCGCAAACCGGTCCGGATCAGGACGCAGAATTACACAATTACAGGGTCTTTTCCGCGGCTGCCCCGCTGCGTAGCGTGTGGATTATGTTGATGCATTCCGTTCGGACCCGGCGCAGCGCCGACGACTTTCCCCGCACCGAGCAGCTCGCCTGGAAGATCGCGGAGGTGGCCGCCGACCCGGTCGCGGTGCCCGCCGACACCGAGGCGATGGTGATCAACCGGATCATCGACAACGCCGCCGTCAGCGCCGCGTCGGTGCTGCGCCGCCCGGTCACCGTGGCCCGCGCCCAGGCGCTGGCGCATCCGGCGCGCCAGGGCGGCACGGTGTTCGGCGTCGACGGCAGCTACTCGGCGGAATGGGCGGCGTGGGCCAACGGGGTGGCGGTGCGCGAACTGGACTTCCACGACACCTTTCTGGCCGCCGAATACTCCCACCCCGGCGACAACATCCCGCCGCTGGTGGCGGTCGCCCAGCAGCTGGGGGTGCGCGGCGCGGACCTGATCCGCGGCATCGCCACCGGCTACGAGATCCAGATGGACCTGGTGCGGGGGATCTGTCTGCACCAGCACAAGATCGACCACGTCGCGCATCTGGGCCCGTCGGTCGCCGCCGGGATCGGCACCATGCTGCGGTTGGACCCGGAGACCATCTACCACGCGATCGGCCAGGCGCTGCACCTGACCACCGCCACCCGGCAGTCCCGCAAGGGGCTGATCTCGAGCTGGAAGGCGTTCGCCCCGGCCCACGCCGGCAAGGTGGCCATCGAAGCCGTCGACCGGGCGATGCGCGGCGAGGGTGCCCCGGCCCCCATCTGGGAGGGTGAGGACGGGGTGATCGCCTGGTTGCTGGCCGGCCCCGAGCACACCTACCAGGTGCCGCTGCCCGGCCCCGGCGAGCCCAAACGCGCGATCCTGGACAGCTACACCAAGGAGCATTCCGCCGAATACCAGAGCCAGGCGCCGATCGATCTGGCCCGGCGGCTGCGGGAGCGCATCGGCGACCTCGAGCAGGTGGCGTCCATCGTGTTGCACACCAGCCACCACACCCACGTGGTGATCGGCACCGGCTCGAACGATCCGCAGAAGTTCGACCCGGACGCGTCCCGGGAGACGCTGGACCATTCGGTGCCCTACATCTTCGCCGTCGCCCTGCAGGACGGCACCTGGCACCACGAACGCTCGTATGCCCCGGAGCGGGCGCACCGGCCCGACACCATCGAGCTGTGGCGCAAGATCTCGACGGTCGAGGACCCGGAGTGGACCCGCCGCTACCACTCCACCGATCCGAACGAAAAGGCGTTCGGGGCCCGGGCCGAGGTGACGTTGAAAAACGGCGAGGTGATCAGCGACGAACTGGCGGTCGCCGACGCGCACCCGCTGGGCGCGCGGCCGTTCGGACGCGAGCAGTACGTCGGCAAGTTCACCGAGCTTGCCGACGGCATCGTGGAACCGGCCGAGCAGCAACGGTTCCTGGCCGCGGTCGACGGGCTCGCCGACCTGAAGGGTGGCGCGCTCTCGGCGCTCAACGTCCGGGTCGACGCCACCGTGCTGGACAAGGCACCGACGATTCCGTCGGGGATCTTCCGATGATGCTGGGGGCGACCGCCAGCGCCGCCGACAAACGGGCCGCGTTTCGGGCCGGGCTGAACTCCGGGCAACTGCAACGCTTCCCGGGCGCGTTCTCACCGCTGGTGGCCAAGCTGATCGCCGAAATCGGCTTCGAGGGTGTCTACGTCTCCGGTGCGGTGCTCTCGGCTGACCTGGGCCTGCCCGACATCGGGCTGACCACGCTGACCGAGGTGGCTCACCGCGGCGCGCAGATCGCGGCGGTGACCGACCTGCCCGCCCTGATCGACGCCGACACCGGCTTCGGGGAGCCGATGAACGCGGCCCGCACCGTCACCGTGCTGGAGGACGCCGGGCTGGCCGGCTGCCACCTGGAAGACCAGGTCAACCCCAAGCGGTGCGGGCACCTGGACGGCAAGGCCGTCGTCCCGACCGCCGAGATGGTGCAGCGGCTGCGCGCGGCGGTATCGGCGCGCCGCGACCCCGATTTCGTGATCTGCGCCCGCACCGACGCCGCGTCGATCGAGGGGGTGCCGGCCGCGATCGAGCGGGCCCGGGCCTACGCCGACGCCGGCGCCGACCTGATCTTCACCGAGGCGCTGGCCGATCCCGCCGAGTTCGAGAAATTCCGCGCCGCGGTGGATATCCCACTGCTGGCCAATATGACCGAGTTCGGCAAGTCGCCGCTGCTGAGCACCCGCCAGCTGGCCGACATCGGCTATAACATGGTGATCTTCCCGGTCACCACGCTGCGGCTGGCGATGTTCGCGGTGGAATCCGGGCTGCGCGAAATCTCCGCCGAGGGAACGCAATCCGGGCTCCTAGACCGGATGCAGCACCGCAGCCGGCTCTACGAGCTGCTGCGCTACGCGGACTACAACGAATTCGATAACGCCCTCTTCAATTTCACCCTCCAAGGAGGCGACCGGTGACCGCAGCAACCGCAGAGATCCGGAAGGGCCTGGCCGGTGTGGTGGTGGACACCACCGCTATTTCCAAGGTGGTTCCGGAAACCAACTCCCTGACCTACCGCGGCTACCCGGTGCAGGATTTGGCCGCCCAGTGCAGTTTCGAGCAGGTCGCCTACCTGCTGTGGCACGGCGAGCTGCCCACCGATGCCGAGCTGGCGCTGTTCTGCCAGCGGGAACGGGCCAGCCGGCGGCTGGATCAGTCGATGCTGTCCCTGGTGACCAAGATGCCCGACAGCTGCCACCCGATGGATGTGGTGCGCACCGCGATCAGCTATCTGGGCGCCGAAGACCCCGACGAGGACGACAGCGCCGAGGCCGCCAACTACGCCAAGGCGCTGCGGATGTTCGCGGTGCTGCCGACCATTGTCGCCGCGGACATGCGTCGGCGCCGCGGGCTGGCCCCGGTCGCGCCGCACCACCAGTTGGGCTACGCCGAGAACTTTCTGCGGATGTGCTTCGGCGAGGTGCCCGAGCGGGTGGTGGTGGAGGCGTTCGAGCAGTCGATGATCCTCTACGCCGAACACGGCTTCAACGCGTCGACGTTCGCGGCCCGGGTGGTGACCTCGACCCAGTCGGATATCTACAGTGCGGTGACCGCGGCCATCGGGGCGCTCAAGGGGTCGCTGCACGGCGGCGCCAACGAGGCGGTCATGCACGACATGATCGAGATCGGCACACCGGACAAGGCGGCGGAGTGGTTGCGCGGCAAACTGTCCCGCAAAGAGAAGGTGATGGGCTTCGGCCACCGGGTGTACAAGAACGGCGACTCCCGGGTGCCGACGATGAAGGAGGCGCTGGCTCGGATCGCCGCGGCCCGCGAGGGGCATCGCTGGCTGGAGATCTACCGGGTGCTGGAGACCGAGATGGCCGAGGCGACCGGGATCAAACCCAACCTCGACTTCCCGACCGGGCCGGCATATCACCTGATGGGCTTCGACATCCCCATGTTCACCCCGCTGTTCGTGATGAGCCGTGTCACCGGCTGGACCGCGCACGTCATCGAACAGACGGCGGCCAATGCCCTGATCCGGCCGTTGAGCGCCTACTGCGGGCAGCCGCAGCGGGCGGTTAGCCGCACGAGCAGACGCAAAGGACCCCAAAAATAGCGGTTTCGTGGTGCTTATGCGTCTGCTCGCGATGGAGGTCCGGCTGCGGGCTCTCACCGCGCGAAGTGGTCGATGATCTGGACCTGGATCTCCCCGACGAGCCCCCCGAGGATGGCGCCGACCGCGATCATGAGCGGTTCGTCGTCTTTGAAGATGGGACGCATGATGGACTCGTACTGCTCGTTGGTGAGCTGGTTCATCTTGTCGGCGATGACGTGTTCGAGGTCGATGACACCCCTCGCGTAGTCCTGGGCCTCCAACAGGGTGCCGGGTAGCCGGTCGAGCACCATGTCGACCACGGTGTTCTTGAGCGCGCGGTAGCGCTTTGTACCGACGGTGAGCGCGACCAGAGGGGTGGCGACGCCGGTCTGGGCATCGATCGTGGCGTCGATCTCCTTGGCGACCAGCGCGAAGAGCTTGTCGGAGCCGGGCCCGTTGAGCACGCCGTCGAAGAGGTTTCGTGGTGCGAAGAGGTCGTCGGCGAGGATTTTGGCGTACTGGCGGGTGATCTTGTCGCGCTGGGCGAGCAGCAGCCCCCGGAGGGAGATGATGCCCAGGAACCTTTTCGGTTCCAGGGGCCGAAACAGCATGGTGAGTGCGATCCAGTCGCTGATGAAGCCGACGCCGAACCCGAAGGCGGGCATGATCCACGGGTTGTGAAAAAGTCCCCAAGCCACCATCTGCACCGAGCCGATGACCAGTCCGAAGTAGATGCCGCTGCGCCGCACGAACGCCATGGCGTCGTTGCTCACCCCGCGCATCAGATTGTTCAGCTTCGCTTTGTTGCGTACCAGCGTGGTGACCGCCAAGTACTTGATGTCGATGTAGCGACCCAGATCGGCCTTCATGTCGTTGAGCATGCTCTGCGTGATGCGGGGGGCTTGGGCTTTCACCCGTGCCTGGACCGCGTTGCGGGCCGCGGCCGGCAGCGAATCCCACAGGCCCGGCCTGATCTGCTCGGCCAATTCGCGGGCCATCTCGTCAACGGCGCGGGTGAGGGGTTCGTGAAGCGCGTTGAGTGTTTCGTTGGTGTCAAACCGGTCCAAGAGTTCCTCGGGCCGCAGCAGGTTCTCGGTGAGCAGGTCGATGGTCGTGGACCCGACCTTGCCGGCCCGCCGCGGCACCAGACCTTGCCAACCGATCCGCCCGATGCCCTTGAACTCCATCGGGCGGTACAGCATTTCGAGGGCCACGATCTTCGTGCTCCACCCGACGAAGGCGGCGACGAACGGCATGGACAGGTAGATCAGCCAGTTGGCTCCGACGTCGCGCCTGACCTCTCCCCAGGTCTGCACGGCGACGACGAGCACGCTCATTCCGCATCCGGCCGCATGGCCGCTGCCCACAGCGACTGGCCCAGGTGTGACAGGCTCAGGGTCAGCTTTTCGACGCTGGCGGCCAGCGGGCCGCGGGACGCAGCCTTGACCGCCTTGAGCACCATCGTCTCGGCCATCAGCACCTCATAGTCGGCCTTCATCGCCGGGTCTTCCGGACCGGTCTCCACCAGGCCCAGATGCAGCAGATGCCCGACGTACTGCGGGACCAGGTGGGGCAGTGCGACGTTGGCGGTGCGGCCGACCAGGCACGCGTTTTCCAGCACCGGCTGCCGTGGCAGCCGGGGACGGGCCCACGCATAAACGTTGACGAGCGGTGACGCCGACCCGTCCGACAGGGCGCCGACGATCCGGGCCTCGTCGGCGACCAGCTGATCGAGCAGGCGGTGATAGAGCTCCACCTGAGAGCCCCGCGTGCTTTGGTCCAGCGCTCGGTCGAGCAGCCGCGACATCTTGGTGTTGAGCGAGTCGGCGGGCGGGGCGGCGGGGCTGGCGGCAGACTCCGCGGGTGGATGGGCGTTCAGCCGGTCCCGCAGCAGCATCACCATCTGCTCTTCCGCTCGATTCGCGAGCGATAGTCCGAGCCTGGCGATGTCGGCCATCGGCCCCAGCCAGCTGACGGGGTCGTACATGTCGTCACCTCCTCGCGTCACCGCAGTAGGGCGCGGCTCATGACGACGCGTTGGATTTGGTTGGTGCCTTCGTAGATTTGGGTGATCTTGGCGTCGCGCATCATGCGTTCGACCGGGAAGTCGGTGGTGTAGCCGGCGCCGCCGAACAACTGCACCGCGTCGGTGGTGACCT
>NZ_MLQM01000067.1:0-24628 GCF_001854525.1 Mycobacterium talmoniae | reverse complement strand
GACGCCCCGCCACCGCCGGATCCCGGTCCTGGACCGGTGTCGGCGCCCGGCCCGGGACCCGCGCCCGGACCCGGGCCGCTGCCCGGGCCGGTGTCCGCACCCGGGCCGCTGCCGGGCCCGCTGCCCGCCGAGGTGCAGCCGCAGTCGGCGATCGTCGGCGGCAACGTCGGACTGGTCGGCAGCGATCAGGAAAAGTCCCAAATCGCCCGCATCGTCGGCAACGCCGATCCCAGCAGCGTGCTGCTGCTGGGGCCGCTGGCGCGCGGCACGACGGTCCACATCACACCGGTCGCCGAGGAGGGTGGGCGATGAAGGTACGCCGCAAATCGGTGGTCGGCATGGCCGTGTTCACCGCGTTCGCGCTCAGCGTGACCTGGATGGTGTACAACACGCTGCGCCGCGACGTCGCCGGGCCGACCAACACCTACTCGGCGATCTTCACCGACGCGTCCGGGATGGCGTCCGGTGACGATGTCCGGGTGGCCGGGGTGCGGGTCGGCCGCGTCGACAAGATCGAATTGGTCGGCACCCAAGCCAAAGTGACGTTCCGGGTGCAACGCCGCCAGCCGCTGTACACCAACACGCTCGCGTCGGTGACCTATCAGAACATCATCGGGCAGCGCTATCTCGCGCTGGCGCAGGGCCCCGGCGACAGCCACACCCTGATGAAGAACCACGACCAGATCCCGGTGGAGCGCACCAACCCGTCGCTGGACATCTCCTACATGCTCAACGGGTTCGAGCCGCTGTTCGCCGAACTGGATCCCGAGCAGGTCGACAACCTGTCCAACGCAACCGTTCTCGCCCTGCAGGGCAACACCACCTCGATGCTGACGGTCATCACGCAGGCGTCGGCGCTGGCCCAGACATTCGCCGGACCCGACGAGACCCTCGGCGTGCTGATCACCAACATGAACCAGCTGATGACCGATCTCGCCCAGCAGACCGACAACATGCAAAAAATGATCCATCAATCCCGGCAGGCGGTGGCGACGCTGAACAGCCGTCGCGACGACCTGGTGACCTCGGTGGGCTCGGTCAACGCCACCATGGGCCGGCTGGCGACCATCGTCGATAACGTCGCCCCGGACCTGACCGACTTCGTCAACCGTCAACCCGGCCTGTTGAACTACGGCATGCACGACGGACACGATCGGTTCGCCTACATGGCCGCGAACCTGCCGTTCGTGTTGCAGGGTTTGGCCCGCGTCAGCCAGGGTGGCAGCTACGCCGACGTCTACGCCTGCGATGTGGACATCTCGCTGTGGCGCGGCTTGTTCTATTGGTTCCGTGCCTTCGTCGCCGCCGCCACCCCCGGCAACGGCAACGAGGTCTGGCACACCCAGGCGTGTAGGTGAGCATCGTGACGAAAAAGCGTTCCCTGGAGTCCTACAACCGGCCGTGGCTGGGCGTGCTGTCGCTGGTCGTCCTCGGTGCGGTGCTGGTGGGCATCGTCGTGTATTCCAGCCTCGGCGTCGGTAAAACCCGCTACCGCGGCGAATTCGCCCAGGCCGCGCAGATCCACGGCGGCGACGCGGTGACCGTCGCCGGGGTCAAGGTCGGCGAAGTGGAATTCGTGAAACTCGCCGGCGATCACGTCACGGTGGGCTTCAACGTCGGCCGCAAGCTGCCGCTGGGTGCCGACACCCGCGCGGCGATCAAACTGACCACGATCTTGGGATCGCGCTACCTGGAATTGACCCCGGCCGGCGCCGGCAGCCTGGAGCACAAGACGATCCCGCTGACCAACACCCAAGTCCCCTACGACCTGCAGCACACCCTGGCCGGGGCCACCCGCACCCTGGGCCCGGTGAACGCCGACCGCTTCGTCGATTCGATCAAGCTGCTCAACGCCAACCTCGGCGGCGTCGAAGAAGCGCTGCCGGCGGCCCTGGCCAACCTGCAATCGATGGCCACCATCCTCGCCGACCGGCGGGAACAACTCGGCGCCCTGCTCAACACCACCGACACCTTCACCACCATGTTGCGCAACCAGCGCGCCGACCTGGGGGTGCTGGTCTTGCAGGGCCGCGATGTGCTGCGCGAGATCGCCACCCGGCGCGCCTCGGTGCAGCGGCTGTTCGACAGCGCCACCACCATCGTCGCCCGCGCCCGCACGATCCTCAACGACGAACCCGCCGTCAACCAGATGATCGTCGATTTCCGTGACTTCATGAAGATGACGGCCGACCACGACGCGCTGCTGCGCAGCTTTTTGCAGTCGACCCCGGTGGCGCTGCGCAACTTCGCCAACGCCACCGGCAGCGGCAACGCCGCCGATGTGTTCCTGCCCGCCGGGATCTTCGTCGACTCGTGGATGTGCGCGATCAGCGGGCGCGCCAAGCAGTTCAACCTTGTCGAGTACTTCAAGGACTGCGAATGAAACAGCACATCAAAAAGGCGGTGTGGACCCTGCTGGTGGTCGGCATGGTCGGGCTCGTCGCGCTGGTCACGGTGGGTCCGCGGCTCATCGAGCGCATCCCGCACGTCTCGCTGCACAAGATCAAGGTCACCGCCCAATTCCAGGACGCCGTCGGGCTGTACACCGGCAACGGGGTTTCGGTGCTGGGCATGGAGGTCGGCAAGGTCACCAGCATCACGCCCAAGGGCGGCTACGTCGAGGTGAAGCTGTCCATCGATGCCGACATCCCCATTCCCGCCGACGCCGAGGCCGTCACGGTGTCCACCTCGGTGCTGACCGACCGCCATGTGGAGCTCACCCCGCCCTATCACGGCGGACCCAAGCTGAAAAGCGGGGACGTGTTGACCCTCAACCGGACCCGCACCCCGGTGGAGTTCGAACGGACCCTGGCGATGATGGACAAGCTGGGCAGCGCCCTGCACGCCGATGAGGACGACCCGACCCAGGGCCCGCTCGGCGATTTCGTGAAGCTCGGCTCGGGGATCACGCTGGGCAACGGTCCCGAGATCAAGGTGACCCTGGACAAGCTGTCTCAGGCGTTGCGGGTCGGGTCCGACAAGGGCGCCCATAGCAAAAAGAGCATCCAGGCCATCATCGACAACGTGGCCAACCTGGCCCAGGCGACCACCGACAACGACGCCGCGCTGCGGGAATTCGGCTCCTACGTGCACACCCTGTCCGACATCCTCGCCGAGGAGGATCTGGGCGCGGGCAACACCGGAGCGAAGATCAACGCGCTGCTCGCCGAGGCGTCCCGGCTGCTGGAGAACAACCAAGAGGGGCTGAAGGAGTCGTTCACCAACGTCCGGACCGTCGCCGATGTGTTGACCGACAATCAGCGTGACCTGACCGAGATCCTCGACGTGGGACCGCTGTTCGTCGACAACTTCTACAACATCATCGACGCCGGCGCCGGCAGCCTGCGCGCCCACCTGCTGGTCTCCAAGACGATCTTCCACAGCCAGTTCGGAAAGGAAATCTGCAACCTGATGGGGCTCAAGCAGCTCGCCTGCGCCACCGGAACAATCGCGGACTACGGCCCCGACTTCGGGTTGAGCGCCCTGCTCAACGTGATGCAAGACGGGATCGACCAACCGTGACACGCCGGACAACCCTGCGCCGCGGCCTGCGTGGCGTGCTGGCCACCGCCACGGCGGCCATGCTGGCCGGCTGCGGGTTGAACCTGGAGAGCGTGGCGCTGCCCGCGCCGGGCGGCGGCGGCAGCTTCTACACGCTGTCCGCGGTGTTCTCCGACGCGCTGAACCTGCCGATCAAGGCCAAGGTCCGGCTGTACGGGGCGCAGATCGGCGAAGTCCAATCCATCGAGGCCCAAGACTTCAAGGCGCTGGTGACGTTCAAGGTCCGCGACGACGTGCCGCTGTACGCCGGGAGCACCGCCGAGCTGCGCGCCGCCACCCCGCTGGGCGACATCTTCCTGCAGATCAAACCCGACCCGAACCGGCCGAAGGATGCAGCCCTGCTCCGCAACGGCGACACCTTGCCGCTGGGCGCCACCGCGAACGCCCCGACCATCGAGGAGCTGATCGCCTCGATGGCGATGCTGGTCAACGGCGGCACCGTCCGGTATCTGGTCTCGATGCTCAACGGTGCCGGTAAGGCCGTGGGCGGCCGCGGCGAAAAGCTCGCGTTGCTGATCAACCAGTCCGGGACACTGCTGTCGCGGATGAGCGCGCGGTCCGAACAACTGGAGGCGGCGCTGCAGCATTCGGCGGCATTGGCGCAGACCATGACCGCGCGGCAGGCCACCATCGACGAGTCGCTGACCGACCTGGCGCCGGCGTTGAACGTGATCGCCGACAACACCAACGACCTGACGGAGCTGATCGACACCGGCGCCCGCATCACCAACCAGCTGGCCCGGTTCCCCTCCATCGCGGGCACCGATACCCGAAGCCTCAGCGTCGATCTCAACAAACTGGCCCGGGTGTTCAACGAGATCACCGTCGACCCCGAGCTGTCGCTGACCCCGTTCAACCGGTTCCTGGGCATCATGATGAAAACCTTCAACGGCACCGCGATGCACCTCGAGGGCGAGGTCACCAAGATCACGTTGGCGCCGTGGCCCGACAAGAACTATCCCGGCGATCCCGGCATGCACTGGACCGACGGCACCGACTGGCACCTGATGATCGGCGCGCTGCGCTACGAGTGGAACATGCTGCTCTACCAGATCTACGGAGCACGCCAATGAGACCCTTCTTGGACCTGCTCAACCTCGGTTGCGCATTCCTGATCTGGATCGTCAAGGGCGGCTACCGCCGCCGGATCCTGGTGTCGGGCATCGGTTTGCTGCTCACCACCGCGATCGCGGCGACCTACGTCACCCTGTGGGGTGTCGGGATCAACCCCGCCCAGAAGATGATCTCGGTGCGGGTGGTGTTACCGGAATCCGGTGGGCTGCTGGGGAACCAGGATGTGACCCTGCGCGGCATCCCGATCGGGCACGTCACCGCAGTGCGGCTCACCGAGCACGGCACCGAGGCGGTGGCGGCCATCCGCGCCGATACCCCGATCCCGCGGGATACCCAGGTGCGGGTGTCGGGCCTGTCGGTGGCCGGGGAGCAGTACCTCGACTTTCGGCCCGAACACGACACCGGGCCGTATCTGACCAACGGCTCGGTCATCGGCCGGGATCAGACCACCGTCCCGGTGTCGTTGCCGCAGATCATCGACGACAGCAAGGGCGCGCTGGCCCAGATCGACGCCGAGAAGCTGACCGCGGTCTTCGGGGAATTGCGGGTCAGTCCGCAAGGACCGCAGAAGCTGTCGTCGCTGCTGGACGGAACGGTGTTGCTGGCGTCGACCCTCGACGGGGTGTTGCCGCAGACCGTCAGCATGCTGCGCAACACCCAGGTCACGTTCACCACGCTGAACGACACCTCCGCGGGTTTGGGCGGCACGTCCGCGGATCTGCAGAAGGTGCTGGCCGGGGTGAACAAGATGGACGGCGGTTTTCGGACCCTGGTCGATCAGGGTGAGGCCGAGCTGGGCCGGGTGGACGGCTTCATCGCCGACAACCGGGAGAATGTCTACGCGCTGCTCGGCAACCTGACCACGGTCGCGCAGATCATGTACCTGCGGGTGCCGGCGCTCCGGGACCTGTGGCGCCCCGATCACGAGTCGCTGGTCGACCACATCTCCAGCGTGGTGCATGACGGCGGCATCTGGGTGCTCGGTGACCTGTACCCGAGATACCGCTGCGACTACGACCTGCCGCGCCAGCCGCCGTCGGCCGCGGACTTCCCGGCGCCGTATCGCCACACCTACTGCAACAACCCCGACCCGTCGCTACTGGTGCGCGGTGCCCGCAACGCGCCGCGTCCCCCCGGCGACGACACCGCCGGGCCCCCGCCGGGCTATGACCCGCTGGAGACCCTCGAACCGCCACCGGTGTACCCGCCGTATTCGCTGCCCACCACCTACGGCGGACCACCGCTGCCGGCGTGGATCCCCAACTAACGGAAGGCCAAGGAGCAATGCCCAAGCCGCGCTTCAGCGACGTATTCGACCGGCTCGCCGAACAAGTGGCCGCCGACATCGAAGCGCGGGCCACCGACGACGCCGTTGAGGCCGCACCCGAGGACGCCGACAACGCGGAGGCCGCACCCGAGGACGCGCCGCCCGCAGCCGAGGACGCGCCCGACGATGGCGCGGCAGGCGCAGCGCCCGGCGAGGCCGGTCCCGCCCTCGCCGGGCGGTGGCGGCGCCGGGCGGTTCCCGCGCTGATCGCCGCCATTGTCGTGGCGTCCCTGGGGTTCTCGGGGTTTCTGGGGTGGCGCCTGTATGAGGTGCACGCCACCGCGGCTGCCGGTGAGGCCGCTCTCGCGGCGGCCAAAAGCTACGCGCTGGTGCTGACCACCCTGGACTCGAAGAGCATCGACGACAACTACACCCAGGCCATCGACGGCGCCACCGGCGAGTTCAAGGAGGCCTACAGCCTGGGTTCGGCGCAATTGCGTCAGACCCTGATCGACAACAACGCCGCCGGTAAGGGTGTGGTGGTCGACGCGGCGGTGAAGTCGGCGACCAAGGCCAAGGTGGAGGTCCTGCTGTTCGTCGACCAATCGATCACCAACTCCGTGCGCTCCGAACCCCGCATCGACCGCAACCGGATCCAGATGACCATGGAATTGGTGGATGGCCGTTGGCTGGCAAGCCAAGTCGAGCTGGTCTGAGATATTCAGGAGACTTCCATGACCGCAATCAGTGACGACGTCGACGTGACCGACGATGTCGACGACGCGCCCATGTCCGGCCGGCGGGCCCGGTGGCGCGGTTGGGGGCAACGGGTCCGCCGCTGGGCGGCGGTCGTGGCGGCCGCCGCCATACTCGCCGGGGCGCTCGTCGAGGGCTGGCTGCTGTTGCAGCAGCACCGCAGCGACGTCGCCGCCCGGGACGCCCTCGATGCGGCGCGCCGCTACGCGGTGACGCTGACCACCGCGGACCCCGCCACCATCGATCACCAGATCACCGAGATCATCGACAACTCCACCGGCGAGTTTCACGACCGGTACACCAAACACAGTGCAGAACTGCGCGGGATGCTGCTTGCCAACAAGGTGACCACTCGCGGCAAGGTCGTCGACTCCGCGGTCAAATCCGCGACCCCGCAGCAGGTCACCGTGCTGCTGTTCGTCAAACAGACGTTCACCAGCGCCGCCCTGCCCGAGCGGCCCGACGGTCAGCCGGCCGATCCGCCGCCGGACGTGACGAGCATGACGATGACCATGCAGAAGATCAACGACCGGTGGCTGGTCAGCAACGTGGTCCCGGCCGAGCAGCAGGGGTGACCGCCGTGAAACCCGCTGCGTTGCTGACGATGCTGGCCACCGCGGCCGCGCTGGTGGTGACCGCGCCGGTGGCCGCCGCCTCCGCCGAGCAGTTCTGCGGGGAACTGGGCGCGGCCTGGGACGGCGGCCACTGCACGACGGTGGTGGTCTCCCCCCGCAAGGCGGAGCGGCTCATCTCCTTCGACCTGCCCCCGCTGCTGGACGACCCGACCGCCGGGCCGGTGGTGCGCGACTTTTATCACCGGCTGATGAACGGCTGGCGCAAATCGGGCTCCGAGGCGATCCGGGACAGCAGCGCGTCGGCCTACTACGACGCCTATCCCGGCCCCGGGGCGGTGCAGACCCTGGTGGTGCACGAGGACCTCGAACCGTTTGGGATGCAACCCAACAACGCCTACCGGACCTTCGTTTTCGACGGTGCCAAGGGCCAGCGGTTGATGCTGGCCGATCTGTTCAAGCCGGGTGTCGATCCCAAGGCAGTGATCCCGGCGGCGGCCGCACCGGTGCTGCCGGCGGCGCTGGACGCCGCCGCTCCCCCGCACGCGCCGGGCACCTACCCCTTCACCGTCGAGGAGTTCTCCCCCGGCCCCAACGGCCCCGGCTACACCGGCGACTACCGCGCGTTCGGGCTCACCCCCGACCAGCTGGTGTTGTACATGCCCGACGCCCCGATACTGCGGGAAAACCCCAGTCCCCCCGACCGGTTGGCGTGGTCGATGGACGGCGGGACCGTCACCGCCCGTGTGCCGCTGGCCGCGCTGGCCGGGTCACTGCGCCCGGAATACGGCGGCACCTAGCGGTGTCCGCGCCGGGGCGGCGAGCAGACGCAAAAGCCCCCCTATCAACGACGATTTAGGGGCTTTTGCGTCTGTTCGCGGGGGAGACCTGAACTTGCGCAGACCGAACAACGAGAAAAGGAGCGGTACCAGATGTCAACCAAGAACTCCCGGCTGGCCCAGCTGTCTGGGCTGAGCCTTGCCGGTGTCGGGCTCGCCCACTTCATCAAGCCACGAGTGTTTGAGCGGATCACCACGTTCACCCATCCGCGGGCCACCCGGCGGCATGTGTACCTCAACGGCGGCGTCGAGACGCTGCTGGGGCTGGGGTTCACCCGGCCGCGCAGCCGCCGGCTCGCGGCGCTCGGGTTACTCGGTTATTTGGAATACGTGCGGCGCAATATCCGCAACCGGTGGCGCGACGCCTGAGTTCGGCTGGTGCGAGCAGCGCGTTCGCGATTGCGCGGTTTCATACGCCAGGCGGCCGAAAAGCGTATGAATCCGCACAGTCGGCGCGCAAACTAGCTACGGCAGCGGCTTGTGGGCGGCGTGCAGCGTCACGATGCCGCCGGTGAGGTTGCGCCACCGCACCGCGGTCCACCCGCAGCGCCCGATCTGCTGGACCAGCGCTTTGGCGCAACAGGCGCGAGCGGGGTCCGTCTAGCTCTCTTCGCGTTCTCGAGCAAGCGATTCGAACGCATCGGCAGTAGTGCGATCGGCGGGAAAGAGCAACTCGATCGCCAATTCGGAGATCGTGACTTCGAACGGCATGTCGAAGGTCCCGAACATGCCGAAGAACGACCACTCGCCGCCGTCAGGTGCCCGGACTCTGACCGGACCGAGACTCTGCGCGAAGTCGGATTCGCTCGCCGCACCGCGGTCGTCGCGGGGTACGTAGTTCTCAAACTCCTCCAGGAGCTGCGCGAGCTGCTTGTCGGCGGTGGCGGCGAGCTGGCGCTGAATGCGATCACGAAAGTAGGCCATGACGTCGCGGGCGTTGATGATCTGCGGAACCAATTCCAGGCCGACGCGCAAGACGTTGACCGGCGGAGTTAGCAGGACAGGATCGAGGGCCGCGACGAACGGTTGTATGGCCGCGTTTGCGGCGACCAGGTTCCAGTGACGGTCGAAGACCACCGCCGGATACGGCTCATGACTTTTCAAAATCCGCTCCAGCGCTTCGCGGATCGGAGCGAGTTCGGGTGCACCGAACGGGTGCTCGGGGAATGCTGGAGCGTGCCCAGCGGCGAGCAGCAGCCGGTTGCGTTCGCGGAACGGGATTTCGAGCCGCTCTCCAACCCGCATCAGCATGTCTCGCCCGGGCTTGGAGCGGCCGGTCTCGACGAAACTCAGATGACGCGCCGATACGCCCGCATCGAGCGCAAGCTCTAACTGGGTCAGCCGACGCCGTTGCCGCCACTCCCGCAGCAGCGGCCCGATCTCAGGAGCGGAGCTAGTGGTCGCCATTCGCACCGACTGTAGCCGCAACGGGTTCGCGGCTCCATTACCTCGAGGTAATCGACAGCACGACCTTTGACCGGAACGATCACCGGTAAGACCGTTAGGAGGACGAAATGACTACATTGCTCCGACGGCTGGTCTGCGGCGCAGCAGGTGCCGCGATGGTCGTCGCATTATTCCTGCCGTGGGCCCAGGTTCAGGACGCCGATCGCATCGCGTGGGGGTTGTGGAAGCTCACTTTTCCGCTCTGCGTGCTCGTCGCCGTGTGTGCGTTGACCACCGCGATCACCGGCGGACAAATCGGCCTAAACAGACCGGATGTTTCGATCATCGGCGCGACTGATGCTCTTGGTGTAATCACCACGATAACGCTGGCCTGGCTGCTGTTTTACGACATCCCTGCCCACGCCAGCCGCCAGCCGGCGCTCATCCTGGCGTTGATATCAGCGGCTGCAGCAGCCTTGGCAGCCGCTGACTACCGCCCCCTGCGGGGAGCACCTCTATTTCCGCGAATGGTCGACCGTCCCAGGAGTCTTTCTGAATCTGGTTGATGCCGCGGTGCAGCACGTGCTGTCGGGGCGTACTAGAGCGTTCGCGACTGTGCGGTTCTATACGCCAGGCGGGCCGAAAAGCGTATGAATCCGCACAGTCGGCGCGCAAACTAGCTACGGCAGCGGCTTGTGGGCGGCGTGCAGCGCCACAATGCCGCCGGTGAGGTTGCGCCACCGCACCGCCGTCCACCCGCAGCGCCCGATCTGCTGGGCCAGCGCCGCCTGGTCGGGCCAGGCCCGAATCGACTCCGCCAGATACACGTAGGCCTCCGGGTTGCTGGACACCGCGCGGGCCACCCGCGGCAGCGCCTGCATCAGATACTCCTTGTAGGCGGTGGCGAACAGCGGGTTGGTCGGGGTGGAGAACTCGCACACCACCAGCCGCCCGCCGGGCCGGGTCACTCGCGCCATCTCGGCCAGCGCCGCCTCGTGGTCGACGACGTTGCGCAGCCCGAAGCTGATGGTGACCGCGTCGAACACGGCATCGCCGAACGGCAGCCGGGTGGCGTCGCCGGCGACCTTGGGCACCTGCCGGGCCCGGCCGGCCGCGAGCATCCCCACCGAGAAGTCGGTGGCCACACACCAGGCCCCCGAGCGGGCCAGCTCCACCGTCGACACCGCGGTGCCCGCCGCCAGGTCCAGCACCTTTTCGCCCGGACCGATCCGCAGCGCCGACCGGGTGGCCCGGCGCCAGGAGCGGTCCTGGCCCAGCGACAGCACCGTGTTGGTCACGTCGTAACGGCGGGCCACGCCGTCGAACATCGACGCGACCTCGCGGGGGTCTTTGTCCAGGGCGGCGCGGCTCACCCGGCCGACGCTACCCGCCCGCGCCGAGAAGCCCGGCGGCGACGTGAGCGGCACCCGTGCGCCCCGGAAGTTAATCGCGACTCCGCGAGGCGGTGCGACGCGGTCGGCCTATCGCACAGCGTCTCCCGCGCGCGTCGGCGCCGGCGACAGTGCACCACCCGAACCGGTAGTCAAATCGACACCTCCCGAAGTCACGGTAACGCGCTGGTCACCTAGGGTTATCACGCGTCGGATCGGGCGATACTCGGTCAGAATTGCGATTAACTTATGCTTGCGCGGGCGTCGCCGAATGTGACATGCTGCACATATCCGGCCGAGGGCCGGTCAGGTCGTCAGCTTCGGAGGGACACGTTGACACGCAGGTCGAAGACGCCCGCGGGCCCGCCCCGCCAACACCCGGAGGTGCGCCCGTGATGGCGCTGGTGCGGATCATCGACCTGGTGGTCCGGGTGATCAGATACCTGGCCACCCCCGAGGCCCGTTTCCTACGGGCCGGGCTAGTGACCGTGGCGGTCTGCGGTGCGCTGATCGGCGCGGCCGGCGTCATCTGGCTGCTGGCCCAACTGCCGGCGCTGCTCGGGACCGTCCCCGCCGGGCAATAGCCGTCCACACCGAGCCGAAAGGAACGCTGCATGTCGACTCCTCACTGCGCCCCGGACGTCGAGGCGCCGCCCATGTTGACCACCGCGCAGACCCGTATCCAGATCGGCGCCTACACCCGCCGCTGGAACACCGAAGAACTCGTCGACCCCACCGACGCGCTGGATTTCTGGACGGCAGCGGCGTCCGCCGCCAACGTCGTCATGCAGATGGCGCACCCGGGGGTCGGCTACGGCGTGGTGGAAAGCCGGGTGGAATCCGGCGCCCTGATGGAACACCCGTGGAAGCGGTTGCGCACCACGGCGCAGTATCTCGCGGTCGCGGTGCTGGGCACCGAGGAAGAGCGCGCCGCCTACCGCGAGGCGGTCAACGTCGTCCACCGTCAGGTCCGCTCCACCGACGCAAGCCCGGTGAAATACAACGCCTTCGACCGCAACCTGCAGCTGTGGGTGTCGGCCTGCCTGTTCATCTTCTACGAGGACACCTATCAGCTGCTGCACGGCAAGATGACCGAGGAGCAAGCGGAGAACTTCTATCAGCACGCCCGGCCGATCGGCACCACCTTGCAGGTCACCGACGACGACTGGCCGGCCACCCGCGCCGACTTCGACGTCTACTGGAACACCCAATGCGCGCATCTGCGCATCGACGAACCGATCCGCGAATACGCCTTCAAGCTGATCAACCTGAAGATGATCAACCCGTTCCTGCGCATCCTGCTGGCGCCGTTGTTGCGGTTCTTGACCATCGGATTTCTCGCCCCGGTGTTTCGGGAGATGTTGGGCGTCAGCTGGAGCGAGACCGAACAGCGCCAGTTCGAGAACCTGTTCCTGTTCGTGTCGTTCGTCAATCGGTTCCTACCGCGGTTCCTGCGCACCTACAACTACACCGTGTTGATGGCCGACGTGCGCCGACGGATCCGCCGGCACAAGGCGCTGGTCTAGGGATGACGGTGCGCAACGGGGCCGATCTCGGCCCCGACAGTATGCTGTGGCGCTACCTGGGGGATCGGCGCTATCTGTTCACCCTGCCCCGCGCGGTGTGTCTGCAGTTGCTGCACCCGAGCATCGCCGCGGGCATCAGCCAGCACGCGCTGATGCGCGACCGCATCTGGCAGCACAAGAAGCGCACGGTGACCCAGGCCGTCACCATCGCCTACAGCAGCATCGACATGGCGCCCCAGATGCGGTTCTCCCACGAACACGTCAAGGGCCGCGACGGCTACGGCGACAAATACCATGCGCTGACCCCCGACATCTTCCACTTCCAGCACGCCACCTACGTGGAATGCCTTTTCGTGCTGGTGAATACGTTCATCAAGAAGCTCGACCCCGACGAACACGACCAGCTCTACGCCGAATGCTGCAGCTGGTATCGGCGCTACGGCATCTCCACCCGGCCGATGCCGGGCAGCTACCCGGAGTTCGTCGAGTACTTCGAGGACTTCACCCGCGCGGAGTTGCGGGCCGGGCCGCACTTCGAGCCGTTCCGCGAGGAGATCTTCCACCCGTCGAGCTGGTGGCAGAAAACGGTGCCGCACCGCGCCATTCGCGCGCTGCAGCATCCGCGGGCCCAAGAACTCACCGGGGTGGCGGCCAGCGCGGCGGACCGCCGCGCACTGTGGCGGTTCGTCCAGCTGGCCCGCACCTCCCAACTGGCACCGCGGCACATCTGGAATGCCCGGGCGCGCACCGCGTTAAGCGCGGCGAGTTAGGTGCTACCGGCACGCCCGGCGTGGACCCGGCGAGGCGGACATATGGGAAGGATCGCGTGATCGATCAACTATCCGCGCTTGCGACCCGCGCTCCGAAGGTGACGCTCGCGGTCGCGGCCGTCGTGTTCGTGCTCTGCGGTCTTAGCGCCACGCAGCTGGTGGATCGGCTGTCGTTGGGGGGCGCGATCAACCCGGACGCCGAATCATCACGCGCTAACGCGATTCTGGCCAGCGATTTTGGCGTGTCGGGGATGCAGTTGATCCTTGCGGTCGAATCGCCCGACGGTGTCGGCGGGGTACCGGCTGAGCGCCGTGCGATGCCGATCGTCGAGGGGCTGCGCTCGGATAGCCGGGTGCGCACAGTCGTATCGGCATGGAACGACCCGCAGCTGCGGGCGCGGTTGAGCGACCGCGATGGCCGGGTCGGTTTGATCGTGGCCAACGTGATCGGCGACGACAACCAGGCGCAGAAGATTGCCGCCGATCTGTCCGCACGCTATGTCGGTACGACCGACGGGGTAACCGTCACCGCGGGCGGCCAAGCGATGCTGCTCAGCGAGATCAACACGCGCGCACCACGCGATGTAGCGCTGGTCGAGCCGATCGCCATGGCGGTGACGTTCCTACTGCTGGTGTGGTTCCTGCGCAGCGCGCTCGCCGCGATGATCCCGGTTCTGGTCGGCGGCTTAGCGATCGCCGCGACGACGGCGGTGTTGTTCGTCCTCAGTCTGGTCATGGATTTGTCGGTGTTCGCGCTCAACATCGCGACCATGCTCGGACTGGCGTTGGCGATCGACTACTCGCTGCTGATCATCGCGCGCTACCGCGAGGAGATCGCCCAAGGAACCGACCAGTCAACGGCCATCGCGGTCGCCATGCGCACCGGGGGCAGGGCGGTGCTGTTCTCCGGCCTGACGGTCGCGATCTCGATGGTCGGAATGACGTTCTTCCCGATGGTGTTTCTCCGTTCGCTCGGCTATGCGGGGATCGCGGTGGTGGTGCTGTCGATCCTGCTGACCCTGATCTGTGTGCCCGCGCTGCTGGCGGTCTTCGGCGAGCGGATCAACCGCAAACCGTTACGGGAGGCCGCCGCACCAGAATCGCGGCCGCTGTACCGGGTGGCGGTGGTGGTGCAGCGACACCCGGCGCTGGTCGGCCTGTCCGTCCTGGCCGTTCTGCTGGTGCTGGGAGTTCCGTTCCTCGGTGTGCGACTCGGACTCCCCGACGACCGGGTGCTGCCCACATCGGTGCAGTCGCGGCAGGTGGGTGACATGATTCGACAGCACTTCGCCGACAACCCCACCGGGACCGTGCCGATCGTGCTCCGGCACGTCGGGACCGCCGATCAGTGGACAGTCGGCAACTATGCCAAACAACTGTCGGCGGTGGCGGATGTCGATCTGGTGGTCGCCCCGACCGGGAGCTATGCCCACGGGCATGCGCGCGGGCCCGGCGATCCACACTTCACCTCGGGCGACACCATGCGCCTCCAGGTCTCCACCCATGTGGACCCCTACTCCACCGCCGGTCAGCGACTGCTCACCGAGCTGCGCGCCCTCCCCGCCCCCGCGCCCACGCTGTTTAGCGGCCTGGCACAACAGAACCGGGACACCGCGAAAGGCATCGTGACGGCATTTCCGAAGACGCTGGCCTGGATCGCCCTGACCACGTTTGTGCTCCTGCTCCTGCTCACCGGCAGTGTGGTGCTTCCGCTCAAAGCGTTGGTGATGAACACACTGTCGCTCACCACGACCTTCGGGGCATTGGTCTGGATCTTCCAAGACGGCCATCTCGGCGGGCTGGGAACCAGCGGCGCGGGCTACACCGTCGCCTACGTGCCGGTGTTGTTGTTCTGCTTCGCCTTCGGCCTGTCCATGGACTACGAGGTCTTCCTGCTATCTCGGTTCGCCGAGGAATGGGAACACTCCGGGCGCACCCGCGCCGACAACGACCGCGCCGTCGCCCTCGGGCTCGCCCGCTCGGGTCCGGTGGTGACGGCGGCGGCGGTGCTGATGGCGGTGGTGTTCGCCGGAGTCGCGGTCAGCAGCATCTTGGTGTTGCGAATGCTCGGCCTCGGGATGATGATGGCCGTCCTCATCGACGCCACGGTGATCAGGACGCTGCTGGTGCCCGCATTCATGCGTGTGGCGGGCACCTGGAACTGGTGGGCGCCCCGATGGTTCCGTCCTGCACTGGCGAAAGTCCGGGTGCGCCACTGACCCTCACGTTACGACTCGAGTTATGCCCCACCTGACCCCCGAATTACGCGTACGCGAAAGGTAAATCTCCCGATGCCCCTGTTCAATCCGAAGACCGACACCTTCGACGAGTTTGACCCGAAGACCCGCGAGCTCCTCGCCGCGACGGTCGAATTCTTCGAGACCAAAGGCAAGGAGAAACTCGTCGCCGACGGCTATTCCGATCGCTGGTACGACGACTGGATGCAGTTTCTGGCCGATTCCCGGGTGCTCGCCTACCTCGCGACGCCAACCGCCCATGCCGACGGCGATCCCGATAAGCGTTGGGACACCGCGCGGATCGCGAAGTTCAACGAGATCACCGGCTTCTACGGGTCGGCGTACTGGTACGCGTGGGGGGTGTCCACGCTCGGGCTGGTGATCATCTACTCCAGCGAGAACGCGCTGGCGCACAAGCGGGCCGCCGCCGAGCTGGATCGTGGCGGCATCATCGGGTTCGGCCTCTCCGAGCGCGACCACGGCGCCGATATCTACGCCACCGACATGCTGCTCACCCCGGACGGCAATGGCGGCTTCACCGCGACCGGCGGCAAGTACTACATCGGCAACGGCAACGTCTCGCGGATCATCCCCACGTTGGCCCGGCGCACCGACCTCGACGGCCCGGACGCGTACGTCTGGTTCATCGTCGACAGCCAGCACCCGAACTACCGACTACGCAAGAACATCATCCACGGGCAGAACTTTGTCAGCGCCTTTGACCTCGAGGACTATCCGGTCGCCGCCGAGGATGTGCTGCACACCGGCCCGCGGTGCTTCGATGTCGCCCTGGCCGCGGTCAACTGCGGCAAGTTCAACATCGGCATGGTGGCGGCCGGCATTGCCCAACACTGCTTCTACGAGACCATCAACCAAGCCAGCAGCAAGATCCTGTTCGGGCACCCGGTCACCGAGTTCGGGCAGGTCCGCCGGATCCTCACCGACAGCTACCTCCGGTTGACCGCGGGACGGCTCTACCACCACCGGGCGATCGACTACATGCGCAGCGGCACACCCGAAGACCGCCGTTTCGTCATGTTCAACTCGATCGCGAAGATGAAGGTCAGCCGGGAAGCCGAACGGGTGGTGACCGAGCTGCTCGACGTCATCTCCGCCCGCGGCTTCGAACGCGACAGCTACTTCGACGGCGCCCGGTCGATCATCGCGTCCATGCCACGGCTGGAGGGCACCGCCCACGTGAATATGGCGCTCACGCTGAAGTTCATGCCGAGCTACCTGCTCAACCCCGGCCAGCTGCCGCCGGTCCCGGTCCGCCGCGACACCGCCAGCGACGACGCCCTGTTCAACCAGCCGGCGGCGCAGGGGCTGTCCAAGGTGCGGTTCGCCGACTGGCGGCCCGCCTACCAACCATTCGCGCAGCTGCCCAACGTCGCCGCCTTCGTCGAGCAAGCCGAGGCACTCGGCCGGCTCGCCACCCAGGCGCCGCCCACCCAACAGCAACTGACCGACCTCGACTACCTGCTGGCCGTCGGCGATCTGTTCACCCTCATTCCCTATGGCCAGCTCATTGTGGAGCAGGCCAAGATCGAGGGCACGTCCAGCGACATTGTCGATTCGATCTTCGAGGTGCTCGTCCGCGACTTCTCCGCATTCGCCCTCGACCTGCATTCGAAGGCATCGTCGACGCAGGCGCAACAGGATTGGGCGCTGTCGGTGATCCGCAAGCCGGTGATCGACGCGGAGCGCTCCACCCGGGTGTACGGCGAGGTCTGTTCGCATGCCGGCGAGTATCAGATGAACCCGTAGCCGCTCGGCGCCGGCCGTATGTATCAGGCCTCTTGACATATATCAGGCAGGTTGATACACCTGGGTGATGACTGACACATCGGAATTCGAGTTCGACACCGCCTACCGCGGTGAATCCGCCCAACTCGGCCTGGGCACCAAGCCGCCGTGGAGCCTGGGCGAACCCCAGCCTGAGCTGGCGGCGCTGATCGAGGCCGGCAAGTTCCACGGCGACGTGCTCGACGTCGGCTGCGGTGAAGCCGCCATCTCGCTGCACCTGGCCGAGCGCGGGTACACCACCGTGGGCCTGGACCTGTCCCCCACCGCCATCGACCTGGCCCGCCGTGCGGCGGCCGAGCGCGGCCTGACCAACGCCACCTTCGAGGTCGCCGACATCAGCGCGTTCACCGGCTATGACGGCCGGTTCGGCACCATCGTGGACAGCACGCTGTTTCACTCCATCCCGGTGGAAGCCCGCGAGGGCTACCAGCGGTCGATCGTGCGTGCCGCCGCGCCGGGCGCCTCGTATTTCGTGCTGGTCTTCGACAAGGCGGCCATCCCGCAGGGCCCGCCGTACGCGGTGACCGCCGACGAAGTGCGCGACGTGGTGGCCAAGTACTGGGTGGTCGATGACATCCAACCCGCCCGGCTGTACGCCAACGCCGGGTTCGCGCAGATCGGCGCGCAGATGGGCGCCGAGGTCCGCACCGAACCCGACGGCCGGGCCTCGGTGGCCGGCTGGCTGCTGTCCGCGCACCGGGGCTGACACCATGGCCACCGTGAAGCCGCCGCGCTGGCTCAAGCCGGTCAACAAGATGATGATCGCGATGCAAAAGCTGGGCATCCCGACCGGGCCACCGATGATCCTGACGGTGCCGGGCCGCAAAACCGGGCAGCCGCGCAGCACCCCGATGACCCCGTTCACCCTGGACGGGCAGTTGTACACGGTGGCGGGGTTCCCCAACGCCGACTGGGCCCGCAACGCGCGGGCGGCCGGATCGGGGACGCTGCGGCACGGCCGCAAGACCCGGCCGGTGCGGATCGTCGAGCTGACGCCCGAGGAGGCCCGCCCGGTGCTGCGGGCCTTCCCGGTGCAGGTGCCGGTCGGAGCGGGCTTCCTCAAACGGGCCGGCCTGGTGCAAGACGGCACCCCCGAGGAGGTCGAGGCGCTGGCCGGGCAGATCGCGGTGTTCCGCTTCGACCCGGCCGGCTAGCGGGCCGAGCAGACGCAAAGCCCCCTAAAACCATTGGTTTTAGGGGGCTTTTGCTGGGGGCACCTCCCGCACGGGGGACTGCTCACCACTGCAATGCTCACCGCGACGGCGCCGCCAAGTCGGCCACCCGCGGCATCGCATCCACCTGGCTGCTGAAATCGACGTCCAGATTGACCTATAGCCCCGAGAATCGCCGGTTCGCGCCGTATAGACGTCGATTTCAGCAGCGCCTACGCCGCCGCGGCCCGCTCGGTGCCGCGCACCGCGTGGTAGTGGTCCAGCAGCTGGTCGCAGATCGCCGACCAGCTGCGGCCCAGCACGCTGCGCCGGGCGGCCCGCGCATACCGGGCCCGGCTGTCGAGCAGATGCGCCACCGCGGCGGGCAGCCGGGCCTCGAACTCGTCGACGCCCAGCAGCAGGCCGGTGCGGTACGGGGTGACCAGGTCGCGGGGGCCGCCGGCGTCGGGGGCGATCACCGGCAGCCCCGACGCCAGCGCTTCCTGCACGGCCTGACAAAACGTCTCGTGCTCGCCGGGATGCACGAAGACGTCCATGCTCGCGTACGCCGCCGCCAGCTCGGCGCCGTAGCGGGCACCGGTGAACACCGCGGTGGGCAACACCGATTCCAGTTTGGCGCGGTCGACGCCGTCCCCGACCACGACGAGCCGCACCGCGTCATCGCGGGCCAGCACCGCCAACCGTTCGACGTGTTTTTCCGGCGCCAACCGGCCGACGAACCCGACGATCGGCTTGCCGTGCGGCGACCACTGCGCCCGCAGCGCCTCATCGCGCGCCGACGGCGCGAACGCGGTGACGTCCACCCCGCGGGGCCAGTGGTGTACCCGCGGAATCTCGTGGGCGGCAAGGGATTCCATCGCCGCGGTGGACGGCGCCAGGGTGCGGTCGGCGCGGGAGTGCAGGTGGCGGGTCCACGCCCACGCCGCCCGGGACAGCCCCCCGACCCCGTAGCTGGACGCGAAACCGGCGATGTCGGTTTGGAATACCGCCACCGTGGGCACCTGCAGCCGGCGGGCGGCCAGCACCCCGCCATAGCCGAGCAGCGCCGGGGACGCCAGATGCACCACGTCGGGCTGGAATCCGCGCAGCACCCGCAGCATCCGGGGCAGCGGGATGCCCAGCGGCAGCGACGTCACCTTCGGGAACAGCCGAGCCGGCGCGCGGTGCACCCGGATCCCGTCGTGGATCCGGTCGGCCGGCGGCTGGCCGGGCGGGGTGTCGGGCGCGATGACCAGGGCTTCGTGGCCGGTGCGGCGCAGATGCTCCAGGATCCGCAGCACCGAGTTGGAGACGCCGTTGACGTGGGGCAGGAAACTCTCCGCGACAATCGCCACCCGCATGGCCCCGATGCTGCCAGCACCGGCTGTCGATAGGGTTACCAGCAGGCATACAGCTCGCGAGCAGACGCAAAAGCACCCTGTTGGGCGCTGAAATGGGGGCTTTTGCGTCTGCTCGGCGTAAAAGGAGGGCATATGCGGTACTGGCGGGTCGGCGCCGCGGTGCTGGCGGCGTGCTGGCTGGTCGCCGGGGTCGGGCCGGCGCGCGCCGACGTCGCGCCGGGCACCACGGTGACCGGCGACGGCGACGGCGTGCTGGTCGGCGCCCCCGACGCCCCGGTCCAGCTGGAGATCTTCTGCGAACCGCAGTGCCCGCACTGCGCCCAGTTCGAGGCGGCCTCCGACGCCGACCTGACCCGCCACCTGGCCAGCGGCCAGCTGGCGGTGACGTATCGGTGGCTGACCTTCCTCGACGCCAAACACGACAACGCCGCCTCCGCGCGGGCCGCAACCGCGCTGCTGGCGGCGGCCGACCCAGCGACGCCGGCGACGGCGTATCAGGGATTCGTGGCCGAGCTGTATCGGCGCCAAGACCCGCACGGCACCGGGCCCACCGTCACCGAGCTCGCCACGATGGCGGCCCAAAACGGCGTGGCCCCGCTGGCGATCGCGCGCATCGCGGCGGCCGTGCCGATGGTCGACACCGCCGCGATGAACACCGCCAATCGGGACCGGCTCACCGCCGCCAACCCGGACAACCCGGGCACCCCCACGGTGTACGACCTCAACGCGCACCGGGTCATCGACACTCAGGACGCGGGCTGGCTGGACAAACTGGTCGTGTCGCCCTGATCGCCGAGCCGCCGATCCAGTAACGCCAACCCGACCAGCAGCCCGGCGGCAATCAGCCACGCCACCACCATGATCGAGCCGGCCGGGATGATCGCCAGCGCGGCGGTGCGGTGCTGCACCCGCACCAGGTCGGGATCGTTCTTGTCGTATTCGACGTAAATCCGCATGCCGGTGGCCAATTCGGAGGGGTACAGCACGCCGAGCTCGGGACGGTAGGTGATGCGCTCCGGGGTGACGAACTCGATGGTGGAGCGCCGCGGCCCGGCGGATAGCACCTCGGCCTGCGCCACCCCCATGTTGTGTTGGATGGCGAGGTCGTTGCGCCAGGCGCCGGCCACCAGCAGCACCGACTGCAGGGTGACCAGCCCGGTGACGATCAGCACCCCGATCCGCATCCAGCGCAGCACCCGGCGGGCGCCGGTGGCCTGGGTCGGGTCGGTGCGGCCGTGAATCAGCAGATGCCACACCGCTTTGAGCCGGTCGAGCTTCACAGCGCGGCCTTGATCGCGGCGTGCAGCGCCCGCAGCGAGGACCGGTCGGCCTTGACCTCCAGCACCCGCATGGTGCCGGGCTCGGCCAGGGCGTCGGCGAGTTCGTCGACCTCGATCTGCCGGTACTCCACGTGATAGGCCCGGCACAGGGCGCCGACGTCGACGTCGTGCGGGGTGCCGAAGATCCGCGACGACACGTCGTGAAACCGCGGGTCGCCCTGCTCGAGCAGCTCGAAGATGCCGCCGCCGTTGTCGTTGGCCACCACGATCGTCAACCGCTGCGGGCAGGGCTCGGTGGGGCCGATCAGCAGCCCGGAGCTGTCGTGCACGAAGGTCAGGTCGCCGATCAGCGCCACGGTGCGCACCCCGGCGCCGCTCATCCGCTCGTGGGCCAGCGCGGCGCCGATCGCGGTGGACACCGTGCCGTCGATGCCGGCCACCCCGCGGTTGGACCGCACCACCACGTCCTCGGTGTGCAGCCCGGCCAGCGCCGCGTCCCGCACCGGATTGGACGCGCCCAGCACCAGCTGATCGCCGGGCCGCAGCGCGTCGGCCACCGCGGCGGCGACGTGCAGGCCGGTGGTGGGCGGGTGCGCGGCCAGCTGGCCGCGCACCGCGGCCACCGCGTGTCGGTTGAGCTCGGCGCAGCGCTGCAGCCAGGCCGGGTTCGGGGCACCGGTGGTGACCGCCCGGGTGCCGGTGGCCTGCGAGTTGCCCGACACGTCCGGCCAGCGCGGCCCGGTGGTCAACGCGTACACCGGCACCGCCGGGTCGGCCAGCAGCGCGGCGACCGGGCGGTGCAGGGTGGGCCGGCCGGCCATGATCACCTGCTGCGGATGCAGCAGCGGCAGCGCCAGCGGGTGCAGCGGGTTAGCCGGCCGCGGGGCGGTGGGTTCGGCGACGGTCGGCAACGCCGCCAGGTTGGGATGCACCCCGGCGCCGTGCCCGGCGATGACGACGGTGTCCGGGGCCAGGTCGATGTCCAGCGGCTGGTCGAAGCTGACCGGCGGGGTCAGCGTCCACGGTTTGCCGTCGGGACGGCCGGGCGGGCAGCCGCCCCGGTCGTCGCTGTCGGGCACCAGCGGTTCGCGCAGCGGGATGTCGAAGTGCACCGGGCCGGCGTTGGCGGTGCGCGCCCCGGTGGCGGCCACCAGCACCCGGCAGGTGGCCGAGCGCCAGGTGGCGTTCAGCGCGTCCATCCGTTCCGGCGCGTCTTCGGCCAGGCCCAGGCTGATGGTGGCGCGCACCTGGGTGCCGAAGTAGCCCAGCTGCTCCATGGTCTGGTTGGCGCCGGTGCCCAGCAGCTCGTAGGGCCGGTTGGCGGATAACACGATCAGCGGCACCCGGGCGTAGTTGGCCTCCACCACCGCCGGGCCCAGGTTGGCCACCGCGGTGCCCGAGGTCATCGCCACGCACACCGGCGCCCCGCCCGCGCTGGCCAACCCGACGGCCAAATAGCCGGCGGTGCGCTCGTCGATGCGCACGTGCAGCCGGATCCGCCCGGCCGCATCGGCGTCGGCCAGCGCAAACGCCAGCGGCGCGTTGCGCGAGCCCGGGCACAACACCACGTCGCGCACGCCGCCGCGGATCAACTCGTCGACGACGACGCGGGCCTGTGTCGTCGAGGGATTCACCACCCGTCCAGCCTAGTCGGGTGGTCGCGCGCCAATCAGGCCACGGTCTCGGCGAAGAACTGCAGCGCCGCGGCGTTGACCTCGTCCGGCCGCTCCAGGAAACCCAGGTGCCCGGTGTCGGGAATCTGCAGGTAGCGGCCGTTGGGCAGCGCGTCGGCGACCTCGCGGCTCAGGTGCGGCGGCAACACCACGTCGTCGGCGAAGCCGATCACCAGCGCCGGCTGCCGAATGGACCGGTAGGCGGCCAGCCGGTTGGTTTGCGGCGCGATGTCCAGCTGGCAGCGCAGCCCCGGGGTCGACTTAATCGGCCACATGGTGAACATCGCGATCCACTCCGCGACGGCCGCGTCGTCGTTCAGTGTCCGGGGGGAAAAGCTTTCCAGCAGACGGATTTTCGCGTCGAATTCGGGCGGCAGCGTGACCCCGGAGGCGGCCAGCTTGGCCTCGGCGCCGCGGAAAAAGTCGCGGGCCTTATCCTCGCGGCCGCGGGTGGCCATCAGCACCGCCGAGCTGACCAGCTCGGGGCGGGCCAGCATCAGTTCCTGGGCGATGAACGCCCCCATCGACACCCCCACCACCCGGACCGGGCCCACGCCCAGGGATTCGATCAGCGCCGCGGTGTCGGCCACCATGGTCTCGGTGGTGAAGCCGTCGGCGTTCTCGGTGGCGCCGATGCCGCGGTTGTCGAAGGTGATGGCGCGGTAGCGCGCGGCCAGGAACGCCGGCACCTGGTGCAGGTGCCAGCCGCGTCCGGCACCGCCGCGGCCGGCGATGAACAGGACCGGCTGCCCGGTCCCACGGTCGTCGTAAGCCAGGTTGATCACGGGTGTGAAGGTACGCGACCGGCCGAAGCGCCGCCGCACCCCCGCCCCGCGCTTCCGGCAAAACAATAAGTGTCATCTGACCCGCACCGCCGCCTTAGGCTGACGATGTCGGTATCGGGAAGGGCGGCTATGCGGAACTGGGCGGCGGTGTGCGGGGTGTGCCTGGTGTTGACCGGCTGCTCGACGATGGTCGACGGGCGGGCGGTGCCCGCCGACACCGACGGGCCCAAACCGGTGCCCAAATCGGCGTTCACCCACGCGCTGCTGGACACCGGCGAGATCAGCGACATCATGGGCGCCTCGGCGATGACGGTCAAAACCACCCTCGACGAATTGCACGAGGAGAAGGACTTTCCCGACACCACCTGCACGGCCGCGTGGATGCCGGTGGAGGACAGCGCCTACGCCGATTCCGGCTGGACGTCGCTGCGCGGCCAGGTGCTCGCCGACGACACCGACGCCCCCACCGACCACTACGTCATCCAGGCGCTGGTCGGCTTCAAGTCGCACACCGAGGCGCAGGACTTCTTCGAGAAGACCGCCAAGGACTGGACCTCGTGCGGTGACCAGACGTTCACCAATCATCACCACAGCGACAACACCGACACCCGCTGGGACTTCGGCGAGACCACCAACGAGGATTCGACGCTGACGGTCACCCAGTCCCAGCAGAACACCCCCGGCTGGGGGTGCCAGCGCGCGATGCGGGTCAGCAATAACGTCGCCATCGACGTCATCGCCTGCAAGATGCACGCCGACGACGAGGGCACCGCGATCATCGACCAGATCGACGCCCGGCTGCCCAGCGTGTGAGGGCTTAGCTCAGCAGCGCGTGGCAGGCGGTGACCCGGTCGATCCACCACCGCCGGCGATCCGGGGCGGCGGCCAGCGCGGCCAGCCGCCGCGGGTCCGGGGTGACCGGCGCGACCGGCAGGTGGCCGTCGACCGGGGATGCAACCTCGGCGACATCGTCGGCGAACAGCCCGCCGGTGCCCAGCCCGCAGGCGTGCCGCAGCGCGGGCAGGGCGGCGGCGGCGCGCAGCCCGGCGGCGATGCCGACCGCGGAATCCAGCGCGCTGGAGACCACCACCGGGATGTCGATCTGGGCGGCGATCGCCAGCAGCGACGAAATCCCGCCCAGCGGAGCGACTTTGAGCACCGCGATGTCGGCGGCGCCGGCCCGGACCACGGCC
>NZ_MLQM01000066.1:0-24975 GCF_001854525.1 Mycobacterium talmoniae | reverse complement strand
CACCGCACCAACGGACACCCCGGCCCCGGCCGACCGCGATCCGGCCGCCACCCACCACAACTACGACTGGACCACCCTCGCCGAACACCTCCACACCCTCACCACCACCCTGGAGCCGCCCCAACTCACCACCCTCGACCACATCCGCATCACCGCCGCCGCACACCACCACCACCGCACCCAACTCACCACCACCGCCCAACAACTCACCACCCTCGCCAAAACCGCCCTCGAAGCCGGAGCCACCAAGACCACCATCACCCAAACCGCCCACATCACCCGACCCACCCTCAACACATGGCTCAACAAAACAAACAACACCGGGAGCAGCTGCGGTGACGACAACGAGCCCTACTAGAAGAGGCGCGAGTCGGGGATTTCACGTTCTGATCTGTGTTTTTGCTTGACTGTAGTTATAGCGCGCTATAACATAGACATCATGGACACGCCCACCTCGGAGCTCACCACCGACATCACCGCCGCCCTCGCCGCCTACGGAGGCTCATGGAAGCCGCGCTGGCCGGCATGCAAGAACGCCATGGACGACGCCTACGGCAACGCGGTGGCGATCCACGACCAGGGCGACACCCTCCTTGTCGAGTTCGAATACACGCTCGGCGGCCGCGTTGAAACGCTGCACCTTGACCCGACGACCGGCGCGCGCCGCATCGCCGCAATCATCGCCGCTCTTGCGGCAGCCCCCCTCGAAAATGAGTGACCAGCTGCTAGAGCGCATCAAACGGGTCAGCGCTCGTCGCATCCGCGCCCAATCCGCCATCAAGAAGGCCGACGCTGAGCTGCGTGGCCTCGTCCGCGAAGCCTTCGCCGCCGGCCACACCGCGCAGGCCATCGCCGACAGCGCCGGGCTATCTGCCCCTCGGGTCTACCAAATCCGCGACGGACGCCGATAGCACAGCTAGCTAGGAAAGGAATCCCCCAATGGCAGGTAGCTATAACCACGTGGTGGCCGACGATGGCCAGCTCCTCGTTAACGAACAGCTGCAAAGCATGCTGGAGTGCTGTAGTGGCGATGTCTACGAGGCGATAGCAGAGATGTACGGCATGATCTGGTGGCTCGCCGACCAAAATACGTTGGACCGCACTCAATCACCCGAGGGCTGGACGGCCGCGGAATGGGTGGAACGCGCCCGGCAGAGCTATCACCGAGGTCTTGATGCGAGCCCTGGCGTCAACGGTCGTCATCCGGTAGAAGACTGACCTCAACGGTTACCGGCTGCGCCGCGGGCGAACCCCTACTGCTGGTGTTCACCGTGCGCGGGCGCATGGGCTCGGCCATCGCTACCCGTCCCTGAGTTGCTCAGCAGTCTTTATCCGATGACGTCGGTAGGGGTGAGCATGTAGTCGGCGCCGGCGCGTTTTTCGGGGTACAGGATGCGCACGACGGTGACGTGGACTTCTTCGTCTATGTACTGGACTTTGATGGGTTCGTCGAGCATGCGGCAGGCCGCAATCTGGTCTCCGGCCCGGACGAGGGTGCGGATGGTGGTGATGAACGTGGCGCTGACCTGCAGGGTTGTTTCGATCTCGCGTTCATGGTCGATGCGTTCGACGTCTTTTGTGTCGGTGCTGGTCACGAAGGCGACTCGGACACGCAGGCTGATGTCCCCCGGCGGTGGAGGTGGCGGCGGTGGGGGCGGTGGTTTTTCTTCTTCGGGTGGTTTTTTCCTGCGGCGGCGCCACCAGTCTTTGGCGCGGTCGACGATGCGCTCGCCGGTGCGGCGAACCCATCCGCCCCGGCCGCCGGCGCCACTGCTGGCCTCGCCCCCGCGACCGCCTGAAGCGCCGGCGTCGCCGTGGCCAGCGCCACCAGAGCCCGGACCGAGCGGGGTGAAAAAGTCACTCACTGGCCCGCCCCAGGATGCGGTGCAGTAGGCCGCTGCGTCGGTGCGGGGTCGCCGTTTGGCTGTGGTCTGTCGTGGCGGGAGCGGTTTCCTCGGAGACGTGCGGTATTTCTTCTTTGACCCGGTATTTGCCGTTTAGTTCTGAGGTGTCGTCAAAGATGGTGGTGTCGAAGTCGTCGGGCACGATGTAGTACCAGGCGTCCATCTGCGCGGCGACCGGCAACAGTTTGTGGTCGCGATGGATCCGGGCGGCGTACCTCAAGCTCGTCGCACGCACGTGGGCGCGGATGTCGCCCGACCACGCGGGTTGGTGCTGGCAGGTACCGGCGGTGTGGTCGAGGCTGAATGCCATGTAGTAGCGCTGGTAGATCGCTTTGAGCATCGCCTCTACCGCAGGATCGCCGGCGGCTGCGGTGAATGCTTTACGTATCGCTGCAGCCCACGACTCCAGTTTTTTCCCGGTGTGCGGGAACACCCAGGCCTCGCCGAACTTGATGTCGTCGACATCGAGGCCCAGTCCGCCGTCGGCGGCGCCGGCGATCATCTGCTGCACGGTGCGCGTGCATACCGGTACTGCACGAACGGCGTGGCTGGCTTGCTGGGCGCGATGCACCCGCAGGATCGGCGGGATCGCCAGGTATTCCAGCGCAGGTAGCTCAACCTCAACCACGGCATCTGGGACTTTGGGGTCGTGCCAGTCGACCTGACCGCCGGGCATGCGTTCGGGTTGTCCCATGCCTAGACGGGCGGTTCCTACCGCAGCCAGCACGGCGCGGCGCTGGTCGACGACCACCACCTTGTGCCCGGGTGGAGCGTCGGGGATTTTGGCGGAAAAGCTGGGCTCGAAACGGGTGGGCTCGAGATCGTCTCCGAGCGGCCACACTCCCTCGACGGGAGGGGGCTTCCAAATGCTTTCCGCGAGCCGCGCCCCCAGGGTTGCGGCCGGGCCTGTGGCGTCGATGCGTAGGTTTTCGGTGATCCACTGAATGCGGTGCACGATCTCGCCCTCGGGGTCGTCAGTGACCAGATCGTCGAGCACGCCGCGGTGCCCGTCGGTCAGCTTGCCCAGGCGCGCGACCACGATTTCGGCGATCGGCCGCTCGCGGGCCTGCCAGTGCGGGAACACCGTGAACCGATACGCGGACTTTTGCACCACCGGCGTGACTGAAGCTGTTTGGAAGGCCGCTTTGAGGTCGGCGCGGATCCACTCCGCGGTGGCCTTCTTGTCGTCGGCCTGCGCCAACCATCCGAACCGGTCTGCCAATTGCGCACCCAGCAACCAGACGGTCGGCGCTGAGATGCCTTTTTTGTCGCCCAGCCACCTCACCAGCTTGGCCACGTCAATCGCCGAGCTCGGCGAACGCTCCAACAACACCTGACCCGTGGGCCCGCATACTCGATCGTCGTGCACAAACACGCTCGGCCGCGGCCCTGACTTGATTACCATCGCCGAGATCCTCCCCGTCGTCGTGCGCCAACAGTCGTTGGTACACCGGCTGTTTGAGCTGCGGGCTGGTCTGGGTCAGGAAGCATGTTGGGCCCCGCGGGCCTGGCGCGCCAACGACGAAACCCGTTGGAAGCTGATATCGAGCAGGTAGCCGATGTCGGTGAGGGAGAATCCGGCCGCGCGCAGCTGTGCGACCGCCTCCCGATACTGCTTGGCTGCTGCCTTTTGGGTTTGCGCGGCGTGGTCGGAGCGTTCGATGGCTTCGCGGGCTTGCGCCTGGGCGTGCGCCGCGGCTGGGTCGAGCTCGACGCGGACGTCGACGTCGACGTCTTCGGCAGGCACGTCTTCGAGGAGGTGTACCGCATCGGCGACCATGGCCGGGACCTCCTTGAGGTTGCGCGCCTGGGTGAACGCTCCTTGCACTTCCGGGACGTTCACCGCCCACCATTTTCCGGCGCGCACCGCTTGGGCTGTGACCTTCATCTACTCGCCTTCCTGCCCGATGCCGAGCTGTTTGCGGATCGCCTTGACCGTCAGGTCGTTGATCTCGCGGTGTCGGGCAACCACTGTCCGGCGGCCGCCGGCGCTCACAACGGTGTGGTTGGCCCCCTCGACCTCGCGGTACGCCAATCCGTTGTCCTTGGCGTGGGCCCTGATTTCTTTGATGATGTCTCTCCTCTTCACAACGGTAATTCTACCCCCCCTTGAATGTCAATTCAAGGGGGGGTAGAGGATTTGGTTTACCTGGCAGGTGGGCTCGCCCCTAGACCGGCGTTCGGTCCGTGTTCGATGCCCAAGGCCAGGCCCAGGGCGTCGTGTGCTTCGGCGAGCCGCGCGGACGCGATTTCGACGTAGGCGGCGCTACGCTCGACCCCCAGGAATCGTCGGCCTTCAGCCACGGCAGCGACACCGGTGGTGCCCGAGCCGGCGAACGGGTCGAGCACCCTCCCGCCGGCCGGCGTCGCTCGCAGCAAATACCGCATTAGGTCGACCGGCTTGGCGGTGATGTGCTTGCGCTTGGATCCTCGCGGGGCCGATATGGAATACACGCCTGGCAAAAACGGCGGCACATGGTCTGGATCCGGCGCCCCGTGGCTGCCCCACAGCACATATTCGGCGTCGTTGGCGAACCCGCGCTGTGGTCTGGCGCCGCGCTTGGCCCACACCACAATCCCGCGCCAGCGCCATCCCGCGATCTGCAGCGCATCGCTGAGCGCCGGCAACTGGCGCCAATCGGTGAATACCAGCGCGGTGCCGCCTGGCCGCACCACCCGCAGCGCCTCGGTCAGCCAGCGCTCACACCACAGCGTGAACGACCGCTGATCGCGCTCATCGCCGCCGAAATCCGGCAGCGCATGGCCGTGGGCCGAATCGCTGCTGACGTACTTGCTCGCCGCGCTGCGGCCGGTGCGTGATGCTGACGACGTCCCGCCCGAACAGTAGGGCGGGTCCGTCACGATCGCATCAAACGAGGCCTCCGGTAGCTGCCGCAGCACCTCCAGGCACTCTCCCTGAACCACCTGGTTGCGCTCGAGCGCACCAGCCGCCTGGGCCCTGTGGTCGTTGGTGGTTATGGTCATCGAACATTCCTTCCACCAAGCACCGTTGTGTGCTCAGTCGAACGACCTTGCCAGAGGCCACCGACACTCTCCTGCCCCGTAGTTCGGTATCCAAATCCTTTGTGCACCAATGCTGAATGGTGACTACCCGGTAACTGCACCGCTGGCATCCTGGGTTTCTGGGTGCGCAGGTCCTCGCCCCGCGGGCGGTGTTCATCCGTCTTTACGTTCGGCCGTGAGTGTGGCTCGGCGCACCGCCATCCGGTCCGGCGGCGGCCGCCAGCAGCGCCTGCATCTCGGCGGCGGGCATGTCCGCGGGCAGCGCATCGAGCAGTGCCCCCAGCACCATCGGAGCGGCCGGTGAGGTGGTGCGTACGTCGATGGCGGCGATCAGCGCGTCCAGGTAGGCCAGCGCCTCGGCGTGGTCGTGTCGCCACAGCCACGCCACCACAGCACCCGCCTCAGCGGCGATACCGCCTACCTCGCCGTCGTCGCTGCAGGCTCGGGCGGCCTGCGCGGCCGCGGAGTCGGCCAGCAGAATGCGGCGAATCGCCGGCGGCACGTCGGCGGCCGGCGACATCAGCACCGCTTGCGGCCGGCGCCGCGCACCGACCAGCACCCGGGCCCGCGGATCGGCTGTCACGGTGCGGATGTGTTCGGCGAGCCGCTTGGCGAACGCGTTGGTGGGCTGCACGCCCTCGCCTGGTCCAGTCACCGGGCGGCCGCCGCTGGGGTCCCGAACCCGCGCCCGCAAGGCCCGCCCGGATTCTGCGCGCTGGCGTCCTGCCGGTGGTGGGCATACCGGTCAATCCACGCGAGCCCCCCGCGGTCGAGCCGACAGCGGGCCCGTGTCACCGCCACGTACGCCAGCATGGCGTCGGTGCGCGGGATCCCCCCTTCGCCCCCTGGATCGCCGCCGCCGTTTTGTCGGGGCTCTGGGTAGTCGTCGGCGATTTTGACCGAATTCCACTCCCTTCCTTTGGCTTTATGTGCGGTGGACACGATCGTCTGGGCTCGACGTTCTTCGACCAGGGCCGCGGCCGCTTCGAGGATAGCGTCGGTGCCGTGGGCGTCGATCAGGTCGACGAACGGTTTGAGGTCACGGCCAGCGGCCTCGGTCTCGACGTACTCTTGCAGGCCCGCCCAGGTGGTGAATGCGTACAGTTCAGGGTGGCTAGTGCGCCGCCCGGCTTGCAGGTCGGCGGCCGCCCGTGCCAGGTTGCGGATCGTTGTCGCGCCGCCCACTAGCGCGACCCGGCGGCCGGCGGCGAGGCTTGTCATCACTTGGCGCATCGCTTCAGCGTTGGTGCGGCATAACACCGCACGGGGAGCATCGAGGGTGGCCAGGCGCGAGTCTTGGGCGGGGTTGCCGGTCAGCCGCAGCGGTGTGTCGAGCTGGGCGAGCCATTTGTTGGCTTCGGTGGCAATGACTGGTCCGAACCGCCACGACTGCGACAGGTAGAGACACTCGTCGGCCGGCCACCCCCGTAGAGCATCGCGGGCGCCGCGCCATTCGTACATCGACTGATTACTGTCGCCGACCGCGATCAACTGGGCGTGGTCCTGCTGCTGTTTGACCAGCTCCGCGACAACAGGATTGGAGTCCTGGGCTTCGTCGAGCATCACGATCTGCGCGTCCAGGCGCGGCCGGGTCAGTGCCCACATCTTGAGGTGATGATCATGTTCGAACCGCAGCATCCCGTCCCGGTCACGCAGATCGCTCCACGCCCGTCGCGCATACGGCAGCACCGCGGCGGCAAGATTCTTGTGGTCCTCGCCGAGGATGCCGGTCTGGTAGGGCACATGTCGGCACTTCGGCTCGTCGTCGGCCGAATAGCAAAACGCGCGCACCGTTTCCACCGCGATCCGCGCCACCTGCACAGGTGAGACCTGCAGATCCCGACGCAGGTCGATCCACGTCGTGCCCAGCAGCTCGGCGGCACGCCGCGCGGTTTGGCGCGGGCCGCCCAGCCGGTGGCGGTAGTCACGGCCGACCGCAGCGAATGCCAATGAGTGCGCGGTGCGGCACTGGGCATGGGCAGGGAAGCTCGCGGCCGCCTCGGTGGCGATGGCCTTGTTGAAGGCGATGTAAAGCACCGTCGTGTCACGCACGGTTTGAGCCACCATCTTCAAAGTGCTGGTCTTGCCGGTTCCCGCGCCCGCCTGGATCACCAACTGTCGTCCCGCGCGTGCGGCCTCGATGATCGCCGCCTGTTCGGGTGTTGGGTTGAGTTGTTCGGCCATGTAGTCCGCCTTCCCTGAAGGGTTCACCCAACACTCTACCCAAGTGCCGTTAGAAATACCGGTGATATTAACTGTAGTCGTGGGGGAGGTCGCTGAATTTGCTGACGTGCAGACGTTGACAAACTCGGCACGTTCGGGGCGCTGGCCCGTTGCGCTGTTTGGCCACGATGAGGTCGGCTTCGCCGGCGCGCGGGCTGTCGCGGTCGAAGGCATCGGGTCGGTGGACCAGGATCACGACGTCGCTATCCTGCTCCAATTGGCCGGATTCGCGCAGGTCAGACAGTTGCGGCACCTTGTCGGCGCGCTGCTCGGGGCCGCGGTTGAGCTGGCTGATCGCGATAACCGGCAGATCGAGTTCCTTGGCGAGCAGTTTGAGATTGCGGGAGAACTCGGCGACCTCTGCTTGCCGGGATTCCACGCGTTTACCCGCGGTCATCAATTGCAGGTAGTCGACGACCACCAGCCGCAGGTCCGCCTTTTGTTTTAGCCGGCGGGCTTTGGCGCGGATCTCCATCATGGTCAGGTTCGGTGAATCGTCGATATACAGGGGGGCCTGGCTGATTTCGCTCATGCGCCGGGCCAGCCGGGTCCAGTCGTCGTCGTTCATCTGGCCTGAGCGCATATCGGCCAGCTTGACGTTGGCCTCAGCCGATAACAGTCGCATGACGATCTCGGACTTGCTCATCTCCAGGGAGAAGATGACGCTGGCCATCCGGTGTTTGATCGAGCAGGACCGCAAAATGTCCAGTCCCAGCGTGGATTTCCCGAGTCCGGGCCGGCCGGCGATGATGATCATCTGCCCGGGGTGCAGCCCGGTGGTGATGTTGTCGAGTTCGATCAGCCCGGTCGGTACGCCGCGCGCGATACCGCCATGCGACGCGATGGCGTCGATCTCGTCCATGGTGGGCTGCAGCAGGTCCTCCAGTGGGACGAAGTCCTCGGAGAGTCGCCGGTCGGCGACGTCGTAGATCTCGGCCTGGGCGCGGTCGACGATCTCGGCGACGTCGGCGCCTTCCGCGCCGGCGTAGCCGTACTGGACCACCCGGGTGCCGGCCTCCACCAGCCGCCGCAGCAGCGCCTTTTCGGCGACGATGCCGGCGTAGTAGCCGGCGTTGGCCGCGGTGGGCACCGTGGAGATCAGCGTGTGCAGATAGGGTGCCCCGCCGATGCGGCGCAGCAGGCCGCGCCGGTCCAGTTCGGCGGCCACCGTCACCGCGTCGGCGGGCTCCCCGCGCCCGTACAGATCCAGGATCGCGTCGTAGATGTTCTGGTGGGCGGGCCGGTAGAAGTCCCCGGGCCGCACCCGCTCGAGCACGTCGGCGATGGCGTCCTTGGACAGCAGCATGCCGCCCAGCACCGACTGCTCGGCAGCGAGATCCTGGGGCGGCTCGCGGCCATCGGTGTAGGCCGGCGGCGGCCGGCGGCGGGTCTCGGTGGTGGTCATGCGCTGACCCGGGCCGGTACCGGGGTGATGAGTTCGCTCGCCGAACCGGCCCGTACTGTCCAGCCGCGGGCGACCAGCGCGGCACACTTGCCGGGGTCTGGCTCGAGCCACTTCCAGACATCGTGCGGGTGCGGGTAGTTGCTGCGGGCGTGCCAGGTGTAGGGGTGCCCGTCGGGCATGACCAGCAGCCAGCCGGGTTTGGGCGCGGAGTGAGCGGGCATTGTGTTTGTTTCCTTTCGTGGAGTTGTTATGAAACGTGTTGTTCTGTCGCAGGTTTCACGTCGGTAGCAGGGTCAGCAGGCCTCCTTTCTGACGCAGCTATCGACCGAGACGACGTCCGCGTTCGGTTCAGCTGCCGGGCACTCGTCAGAGCTGAGCAACTCCCAGCACTCGTCGCAGACCGGTGCCGGGGCGGGAAGGCTTTCGCGGGTGACGGCGCCGGCGGACTTACAACGCATGCATCGGCCAGCCGGGGTTGCAGCGATCAAATCCTCGATCGTGAGCCACAAATCCCCGCCCGCCGCGGGAGCTTCCCCCGCGTCGAATTCGTCCGGCTGTGGCTCATGGACAGCCAGCCAGCGGCGTACAGCGAATCGCAGGGGTTCGTGCGGGTACTCGCGGCGTACAGCGCGAGCGGCGTTGACGGCCGCGCGCTGCTCGGTCAGCTCGGCGGATTCCACCACGGGTGGTTCGTGATCAGCAGATTCCGGGTCGGTGCGGTACCGGTCGGTGGTGGCCATCCGGCGCGCGACTTCGGGGCCTACCTCGGCGACCAGCTCGGCGTAGTCGCAGGCCAGGCGATTGACGAACCGCTTGGTTTGGATCGCGTCGTGGGCGCGGTCCCAAGCTCGCTGCAGCGGCCGTAGCCGCGGCCCCGCACCCAGCATGTTCTTGGCGAATCGCACACGGGCGAGCACCAGCGGTTTGTGCACCTGCTCGGGCAATGGAGCGCCCAACACCGCGATGACCTGGTCTTCACGCCACCCCCGCTTCAACTGCGCCTTGATGGCGGCTCCGATGCACCAGCGGATCTTGGCCGGGGCTTGGCGGTAGCAGTCAGGGAGCACGGCCAGTACCCGCCCTACCGCACCGGGTGCAACATCGACCTCGATCGGTCGGGTATGGGTGGGCTCATCAGCCGGGTCGTGGGCAGCGGAGGGTAGGGAGGTGTTGGAAATACCTGTATAGAGGAAACGCGGCGGCGAAAAGTTGACATTTTTTGGCCCGGATCGCCGCAGTTTCGGCTCCGAATCCGGGGGGGCTTGAGCTGGTATCGGGGCCTGTGTAGGCGGCGCGTCGGCGGGGGGATCGGGAAGGTCGCGACGCCAGTAGCGGACGCCGTCGCAGAACTGGGGATGGATCTCCACGCAGGCGAACCGGCCGCGGCCGCGGGCGGGCCGGTAGACGATGAGGTCGAGCGCGGCGAGCCGGGCCAGGAGCCGCCCGATCGTGAACTTCGAGAGTGCTCGTGTGCCGGCCGGCAGATTGGCTGAGACATGACGCAGCGCCGGTTCGTCGAGGAGCTTGTTATGGCCCACCGTCAATGCCAGCACCGCCGTAAGGACCGCCAGCAGCCCGCAGCGCAGCCCCAACTCGGCGGCGCGCGCCTCGACCCGCCGCCGCACCCGCCGGGCGTCAGCGAAGCGGATCCGCCGCTGCGGGCAGCGCGTCTGGCCCATCACTCACCTCCTCGAGGTCGGCGAGACCGGCGGGCGTGATGCGACGGGGCACGATCGCCAATGACGCGGGTACGGGCGGTCGGTGGTTGCTGGTCGTGCGGATGGCGGCCGATAGGCCAGGGCATCACCGCGTTGGTCACGGCGACGGGCGGCAAATGGGAATCAGGCAATGCCGGCAAACCCAGGCGCAGCGGGGCCATCCGCTGCGCCATAACCACGCCCGAGGCGGTATCAGCGCTGGTAAACGGCGGTTGCTCTGATTTCAGTGCAGGAGTGAGTGCGTTGGGAAAAGGCAACAACTCACCCTGAGTACGACTAAGCAAAGTCGTGCCCTTCGTTGTAGGGGGCCGGCTCACGGATGCGGTGCCATCACCACAAGACGGGATGGGCACGTTCTCGCGGACAGCCCTTGAGTGACTATGGAATTAGCTGTGCGACAACGCGACTACCGCGCGAAAACCACCCCCTTCGGCTGTCTGCTGCGCGAGGGAAACGTGGTCCTGGGGGTAGCGCTCGCGGGCAGGTAGCCGCTACGGCAGCCGCTGTTCGAACACTGGGTGCTCGAGCGCAGCCCGATGGGGGAAAAGCGGGGCTGGCCGACCGGCGCCGCGCTCCCGGGGAATCTGTCCGGCAAGACGACGAATAGGCACTGCATCGTCGCGCAGCCGCTTGCAGCCGCACGGCAGCGACAGCACCGCCGTAAGCACCGCCAGCTACCCGCATCGCAGTCCTAACGGAACTGCACGGGCATCAAACCGTGAATGCGCCAACCACGCCTTAGCGGTCCAGTTACGGCACTGCGGCCGCCGTAGCTGGGTCCACTGTCGGACGGCGCTAATCGTCTGCGACGAGGTCCTACGAAACGTGCGGAGGACGCGCGATGTGTCGTTTTGCCGCCCGCAAACGGGCGCGACACTGAGTCGCGCGGCATTAGTGCAGGTCAAACGCGAGCGCGCCGACACACCGGTATTCAGTGTTGCGGGGATTTCTGGGTAGCCGCTACCCTTAGAACTACCGGTCACGGTAATTCCCTTCGATTCGAAGGGACCCCGAGAGCGAAGTTGGCAGCTTCCCTCTCAACAAGCGTTCCGGAGTTCCCGCTCCGGACGGGTTCACGGTTTAGCCGATTCCCACATCCCCCACTGGGGGGCTTGTGCCCTTTTCGGGCCGATCCCGCTATGCAGTTAGGTCATATGCCCTGCACCCAGGGCCTAGAACATGTGTTCGGGCCTCCTTTACCTAGTCGTTATTCCCAATCGCACCATGCCGGCCCCCTGGGATCTCGGATCGACACGGCACAGCACCCTGGGCGATGCCAGCGTCCAAGGTGCGTTGGGGCAGCCACAGATCGCAAACGTCCGCGTCCTCACGCCGCCGACGCATTTGGTGCAGATCGCGGTACTCATACGGAATTCCTTCCTGTGGGCCGCGATATGACACGCCACCTGCTTGCTCGGCGGGATGCGTCCGTGTCTAGGCCCGCTAGTGCGTCGACCTTCCAGTCCACGCGGACCCGGGCCTGGAAGACATCGCCGTCGACGACCGGTACGCGTACGGCGCCGCGCACCATCGGCGTTTCGGTGATGATCCGCCGCAGCGAGGACAGGTCTTCGGGTGCCGGAGTGATCAGGAACCAGGTGGCGATTCCAGCGTCGTGAAGTGCTGTATCCGTTGGCGGTGTGTAGACGCGCTGTAGCCGGATCTCAGCGCCGTGTGCCGCCGTGTTGAGGGTTTTGCCGAGGCGATGTTCGTGTCGATCTAGCCGCCAACCAACCAGGGCCCATTGCAGTCGGGTGATGGGGCCCCAGGACTGGGGTTCTAGCGGAGCGCGAAGCCATGCGATGCTCGCGAACAGGCATATGCCCGCCTCCCAGAGACTAATCATCGTGGCCACAGCCTTGAGAATCAGCAGCAGCTCGATAACGCTGAAGATGGCCAAGTAGGTCAGGTCGGGAATCGGTTCAGACCAACCGAGCCAGTCGTGGGCGGGTGCCGACGCAAGCGAGCAAATCCACGCCGCCGCGGTGCAGCTCAACGCGATCGACAACGCCGGCCACCCATTACCGTCGCGGCCAGCCCGCTGAGCATGCCGCAACCCGAGGACGCCCACAACGATGAGGGCAAGGGCCGCGGTGACGGCGAAGGCCAATCGGCCGAGCAGGAAGAGTTCGGACGGCGTGATATGCAGGGCGGACGGTGGTATGGGCATCGCGCTTTCCCCTTTCAGAGCCAGGCGTTGTCAAGGGCTGCCCGAGAAACTCCCGCGGCGTTTTGACGGGCGACCATCGGATATGTGGCCGATGGCTGGCTGAGGTGTTTAGTCACCGCGAGCCCCCCGCGCCCAGCCGAGCAGGATTCTTTGCGGGATTGCTGAAGTGGGGTGTGCCGCGCACGGGCTGATCGCCCCCGGCCCGTGCTGCCCGCCGTGTCGATCCGCAACGCTCGCACTGATCGAGGCCCTCGTGGAACACCGAGGCGACGTAACGATGGCCGGACCGGTCTGTACAAGCGGGCATGTAGGTCATGACGCGACCACCTCCGGATCGAACAACGATGGATTACTGATCGTTCGGTTTGACCAGAACACCTCGCTCCGCGCCGCGCAGGTGCCGCCTTGCCCTGTGACTGAAGGCATTTCGACGCGGTCCCAGTCGGCGAGGGTGGTGTCGTACAGATCATTTGCATAGCCGCTAAGGACGACGGGTCCGCGGGCGCGCAGCAGTTGCTCGAGCAGCTCGGCGTGCTCGTCGCCGCTGGTCATTTCTACCCGGTAGTTGCGGTGGCGGGCGCTGCCTATGTAGGGCGGATCGACGTACAGGCATACGGTGTCGAAGCAGCCGTATGCCGCGATGATCTCAAGGGCAGGGCGGCATTCCAGGCTTACGGCGCGCAGCCGCGCGGCGACCTCATACATCCTGCCGACGTAGGCGTCCAGATAGGCCGGCATTGACGCGGACGAGCGGCCAGGATCGATGTAGTACCTCCAACCGGTCTTGCGTAGCGTCCCGGTACGTCCTTGGCTGATACGCACCCAGGCCCGGCGGGCCCGCTCGAGGTCGTCGAACTCATCGAGGGGCGCGGCGTAGGCGGCGTCGTGTTCGGCCCGCGAATGCGGGGTCAGTGCACAAACCCGCGCGAGATCGACGGGCCGGTCGCGCAACATTCGCCAAAACACCATCAGGTCGGCATCAAGATCGTTGACTGTTTCCATGCGGCTGGGCCGCTTGGCCAACAAGACCGCCAACGATCCGGCGAACGGTTCGACGTAGTGCTCATGCGGTGGCAGCAACGCAGTGATCCGGTCGGCCAGACGGATCTTGCCGCCGTAGTAGGCCATCGGCGGGGCGATCACGAGGTCACCTCAAACAACGTTGGTTCATCGACCGCCGGCGGGTCGTCGTCGACGTGCTTCTTCATCGCCTTCGCGTCCCGTACACCGGCTTTCGCCTGCGGTGCCCCGGCGAGCGCGTTCCGCAGCGCCTCGTAGTCGCCGTAGCCGCCACCCGACAACGCGGCACACAGGGCGTCGATGACCGGAATGCCTTCGGGTGTGCGCATCGTCGTCATCCCGACCACGTTCTCCATGACGAACGTCTTGGGCCGGATCTCACACACCAACCGGGCGAACTCGAACACCAGCGAGTTACGCGGGTCCATCACGTCGCGCTTGCCCGCTACCGAGTACCCCTGGCACGGCGGCCCGCCCGTCACGCAGTCGACCTCACCGACTTCTAGGCCGAGGTCGTCGAGGATGCGCTGCCCGGTCAGGTTGCGCACGTCGTAGAGGTAGAAGTGCTCACAGCCGGGATGGTCTGGCGGCTCGTTGGAGATCCAGCCGGTGCCGATGTGCGCGTCGAACGGCACCGCCTTGCGAGCGGTTTTGCGCTTACCCGCCTTGGATGAGCGTTGGCCGTCTGCGATGGGATGGGTTGGGTCGACGTGGATCTTCACGCCGGGCCGCGCGAGGTTGCACAGGTACGTCAGCGACGCGGCCACGTCCCACTCGACGGCGGCGGCCACGTAGTACCCCGCCTGGTGGAACCCGCACCCGAATCCGCCGGCACCGCAGAACAGATCGACCGCGATAGGCCGGTCGTGCCGGCGCTGCGGGCGTGGCGGCAGGTATAGGCCCGAGTCGGCGCGCTCCCACGCCTCGGTGGTGTCGTAATCGCGCACCGTCAGCATTCGACCGCCCCGAACAATGCCAGTTCATCGGAAGAATCAACTGCGGCCGGGTTGGCGTGCAGCATGATCCGACCCTCCGGCGTGAGCCGGCAGCGCTGGAGGTTGTCGCCCGGAACGTCTTCAATCAGGCCGTGTGCGATCAGCGTGTCGACGGTGTACCCGGACACCCGCGGAAAGCCATCGGTATCGACGGATTCGAGCGCAAACAGGATCGTCCGCTTCCGTTGCGCCGCCAGCTCGCGCTGCTCCTGGGCAGCGCGCTCGGCCATGAAATCGTCGTACGCCGTCATCACACCTCCCGGTATTGGTTGCAGTCGCAGAATCGGCAGGCCCCGTACGGTGCGCCCCATTCGTGCTCCAAGCGGTAGTGCGGGCAGCACACGCCGGGCAGGTTGGGCCGGAACCCGGCCAGCGCGGCGTCAGGGTTGAACCGCGGGGTGGCCCGCGCGGGTGCGAACAGGGCGAGCTGTGCGCTCATCGTGAGCACCGTTCGTCGTGCCGGCCGCCGAGGCCGCCGCACTCGGTGCAGCGCTGCGCATGCGGGTCCGGCGGATCGTGGCGGTCCCAGGTGTTGTCGTTGGCGTGGTAGTCGTTCACAGCCCGTGCCGATCCAGGATGGCGATGGTCTCGCACGGCCAAGGAACATCGCAGTCGCCGCACCGTTCAATTCCGGGCGGCAGCACCGGACGGTGCAGCTTCCGAATCTCGCCGATCGCGGCCTGCAGCGACGAAGCGCGGGTGTAGTCGCAGCGGCCGGCAGTGTGCGGCGGGTGTGACGGCATGGGCCGTCTCCCGGTGCGCACGGCTCCGCCGGTAGCCCCGCCGCGGTCGGTCACTGACGCGGTGAGGCGATGACGTAAACGGGCAAAGGTGTGCATGGTCAACGACCTTCCTGATGGGAGGTGCCGGGATCGCCGGACATGTCACCGGCAGCGGTGTCGGCGGTAGTGGTGGTGTCGTCGGCGGCGCGGTGCCCGTACACCACAAACGGCTCCCCTGGGCCGGCCCCCCGCAGGGTGCCGCCATCCACGGTCTCGCCCGGCCAGGGCGCGCCCATGGTGTCGCCGCCGGGTGCGGGGACGGACTCCAACACGGTGACCTTGATCCAGGACGCGCGCACCGGGGCGGGATCGTCGGGGTCGGCGGCCACGAACGTGCGCACCTGCGCGGCTGCCGGGGCGGCGTACTGGATGACCGCGTGGGGCAGCCGGGGCGGGTCGTTGAACTCCCATCGCACCCGTGTGACCAGCCGCCGCGGCACCACCGCGCGGGTGTCAAACGCCACTGTGTTGATGAACCAGGTGCCGTCGTCGAGCACCAGGGTGAACACCGGCCCGTCTGCAGGTCCGCACCCGGCGTCGTCCTCCCGGTGGTGGGGGCAGGTGTCTTTGCCGATAGCGAACGGCACCAACCGATCCGGGGTGCCGTCATGGTGCGGGGCCGTTGGCGCCGCCACGAACAGATCACGGCCGCCGCCGACCGCATCCGGTCCCCGCGGGGCCGGGGCGACCGCTGCCACAATCACCGCCAAACCCGCGGCCGCCGCGGCCACCGCCAGCCACGGCGGGCGCATCAGGCGGCGGCCGACGAACCACCGCAGCCGTTGCCGTGCCGCCGACTGCGCGGTGCTGGCGCCGGGACCGGCGCCAGCACCTAACCCGGCAGCATCGCTGACCGGCTCATCGCGGACCGTTGATCGCGTGCGGCCAAGCTGAGGGCGGTGATGCGCGGCGGCTCGCCCCCCGATCACGGCGGCAGCCGCGATAGCCATCGTGACAACGGCGATTCGGGTTGCAGCGGTGGTCATTTCAGTCCTCCAGTTCGTGGAAACGGGTCATGATCCAGCGGCCGGGCATCCGGGTGCGGGTATGGTGGCCCCGGCCGGGGTGGTTGCCCGGCTGCTCGCCGCGACCGCGGCGGGTGATTCTGGTGTTCATCCGCGCGGTGCTCCTTTCAAGCGGGCCACGGCCTGGGGTTTGGCCCAGTCGGGGTCGAGGTTGTCGAGAAGGGCACGCCGGTGGGCGGGCATCGATCCGGCGCGCGTGAGGCAGCGCTGCCGGTCAAACCACTTGCCGAGCGGCTCACCACCGGGGGTGATGTAGTCGCGCGGTACCCGCACATGCCCATGCCGGGCGCGGAACTGCGCGAGTTCTCCGAGTCCGGCTCGCCACCGTGATTCCAGAACGTCCCACACCCACCCCGTGAAGGCTTCAACCTCGGCGACCTGTGCCGGTGTCAGCCGCAGGCGCCGTTTCCGCAGGTGATGGCACCACTGGCCGAGCAGGAAACCGTCTGGAGACACATAGTTTTGCGACGGGCTGGCATGCCCATGCTGGGCGACGAACTCACGCAGATGGGCGATCCCGTTGGCCCAACGCTCGGCTTCGGGATCCAGCGACAGGCCCGCCGCCCGCAGCGCGGCCCGCCGCTCGGCCGACAGCCGCCCACGGCGGGCATCGGCGCGCTGGACACTGGCCCACTGATCCAGCGCGAACTCGTCCGGGCAGCGGTAGCCGCGCGGAATGCGGGTATGACCATGCTCGGCGGCGAAGGCATTCAGCCGGGCCAGCCCTTCCCACCACGCCGCGTCATGCAAGTTCCACACCCATCCGAACACCGACTCCAAGCGTGCGATCCGCTCCGGGGTCAACCGCGCCCGGTTACGGTTGCCGCGCACCCACGCCCCCAACGGAAACCCGTCGGCGGTGACATAATTGGCCGGCACCCGCGCGTCACCGACCCGCTCGACATAGGCTTGCAGCTGCGCGAACCCGTGATCCCAGCCGGGAGTGAGTAGCCGCAGGGCACGGACCTGCAGCGCCGCCCGCAACTCCTCCAACCCCTGGGCGCCCGCGGCGTCAAGCACCACCACTTTGTCCCGGCGCCCGCCGCCGCCCCGGCCGCCTGTGCCGCGGCGGCGGACCAATTCATCGGCGAGCTGAGTATCGTGGTCGGCCAACGCCAACAGGGTGCGGTACACATGCCGAAACCGCGACGAGCGCACCTGCGCCGCCAGATCCCTCTCCGTGTCGACGAGCACCGGCAACACGATCACCGCCGGATCGGCCCGCGTGGGATCCAGGCGCAGCGCCCGCCCCACACACTGGGTGATATCAGTGTGCGACGTCCGCGGACCGGCGAACACCACCCCGTCCAGCGCGGGCACATCGATGCCCTGCCCCAAACAGCGCACATTCGACAGCACCGCCCACCGCCCCACACCCGGGTCGGCCAACGTTTCCAAAGATTCGGCGCGCCGCCGCGCCGGCGTCGCACCGTCCACGTGCATCGCCACAAGCCCGGCCGGGCCACCATCGGCGGCCACAACCTCCCCAAGGGTGTTCGTGAATTCCTGCGAGCCGCCAACAGTGTTGTGGAACACCATGATCCGCCGCAACCCGTACGTACGCGCCGCCGCCGCGACCGCAAGCTGCACCGCCACCCGCTGCGCCGGCAGCACCTGCTCGCCCACCCGCACCGAACCGCCGCCCCCGGCCGCAGTGATCGCCTCACGTACATCGGTGTCGGTGACCGCCACCACCGCCACCACATAATCCGACAGCAACCGGGCGTCGATCGCGGCCCGCACCGCCAGCGGAGCCACCATCGGCCCGAACGCCACCGGATCGTCCATACAAAACGCCGCCGCACCAGGACGGCGCACCCGCGGTGTCGCCGTCAAAAAAATCCGCGCCGCCGCGGGAACCTTCACATCATCAACCACGGTGCTAAACGCAGCCTCGAACTCCCCAGCACACCAGTGACTTTCATCCGCCACCACCGCACCCCAGGGCTGCAGGGCATGCGTGCGGTGCGCGTCGGCGATCCGCGGGCTGGACTGATACGTCGCGAACACCACCACCTGCGGATCGGTGGGACGCAGCGCCGCGGCCAGCGCGCCGCGCACCCAGCCGGCCAGCGCCGCCGGGCTCGTCGACACCGGCACCTGCGCGAACTCCCCGCTGGCCACACTGGCGTCATGACAAAACACGAACGGCGCCAACGGCCGCGAACTGTGCCGCGTCCAGGCCCGCAACGTTTGCGCCAACAGCCCCACCGTCGGCGCCAACACCAGAATCGTCGACCGGCCACGAGGCGCCACATGCTGCGCCAACCGCTGCCCCACCAAAGTTTTCCCGGTCCCGCACGGCAACGCGATCGTGACCCGGTCATGGACGGTCAAATGCTGGCAGGCCTCATCGAACGCGGCCTGCTGATGCGGCCGCAACGCCAGCGCCAACGTCACCGCACTCGGTTGCGCCACGGCATCGACATCTGCTGCCGGGACCATCTGTGCTGCCGACGTCACGCCGCGCCCCCCGTAAGCGCACCGCCGACCGGCGCACCCATGGCCGCAACGTCGCCACAGGGGCGCGTGGTCGTGCAGCGTTCGCACACCTCGACATCGCGGTGGAACACCGACGCAACGAACCGATGCCCCGACCTGTGCGTGCACGGCCCAACCGAGGCGAAGTCGACGGCGGCGGTCATCGGGTGGCCTTCCAAATCGCGTCCAACTCACGCAGTTCACGATCGCGGCGCCGGGCTTCACGAAGCGCTACCAGATGCGCAACCGCGTCAGCCTGAACGGGGTCACTGAGGAACTGGGCAACCCCTTCGTGCACCAACTCGGCGACAAGCTGATGCGGGCGCCGGCCCAAAAGGAAGCACACGGCCAGAAACTCCTCAACAGAGGCGGCGCCAGTGACGCGAAACGTCGTACGCAACTCATCGCGCGGCCTCATACCCCAACCACCCCCACGGGTAACCGGCTGCGAACCGGATGGCTCTTCGCCGCGGTGCAGCGGCATTCCTCCCGGCCGCACCACACGCACACCTCGGCCCCGGCGCAATCGGGGCACATCGCGGTCGCACCGATCAGCCACCCAAGCGCGGGCGCCGTCGTCCCCGATGGCCGCGGCTGTGCGACCACACCAGTTGCACCTCCTGCGCTCACCCATGACGCACCCCCAGGCCTTCGTCGCCGTATGGGTCGTGAGGTCGCGGATTGCCTGTCTCGCTGTGGATCGCGCACCACTGGCACGCCGCCTCGCCGCACTCGCATCCCGGTTGACTCTGCAACGCCTCGCGCAGGTCAGCGGCCAGCATCGGGTAGTCGCCCTCGCATGACTTGGCATAGGCCGCCAGCGCAACGGCGGCGTGCGGATCGCTGGTGTAGGCCAGGACAAAGTACGGCCCCTTGTCCTTCCCGTCGGCCCGTTCAACGCAGTACTTGCCGTACAGGCCGCGCTGCCGGTCGTCGACCGCGGTCATCGCGGGATCACCGAGACCGGGAAGGCGTTGGGAGTGCCGGCGGTGACGTTCCGCCAGGAGAAGCGGCCGAGTTCCGGGTCGACGACCACAGCCCAGACGTGCCGCACATCACCGGCCGTGTAGGCGGCGTCCTCAGGGCTTATGCCGGTGGCATACACGTCGTAGTCGTTGGCGAGCCGCGCGAACTCGGCGTCGTCATCGTGGCCGTACTTGTACAGCCCGCTGCTGTCCTCGTCCTCATAGAACGGGTAAGTGTGTGTCTCGTCGTACTTCAGCTCGAAGTCGGCGGCCGTGAGCGACGCATATGCAGGCATAAAGACTTTCCTTCCGGCGAGCTCAGGCATCGACGCTTCGCCCAAGACGGTGTTCATGGCGTAGTGCAACTCGCGGCCGCCGGCGGCCGGTAACTCGCGGCCCGGCCGGCCTCCGCTGCATCGGCGGCGGCCAGGAGCGCGGCAGCGAGCAGGCGGGACTCTTCGGGCAAAGCGTTACTAGCCGGCCGAAGCGACTGCCAACAGCGATGGGGGTCGAACGACGGCCTGGGCTGGCGCCGAAGTACACCGTAGGTGGGGTGGTCATAAGCCCAGCCGTTCCACGATGCGCAGCGTGGGGCATGGTGCACCGTTGTGGTGATCGTGGTGACCGCTGCAGCTGAAGCGTCGCTCGCGTACCCCGTTGAGGCAGCAGTGATCACACAACGTGATGCCACCAGGCGCCTCGATCACCTTGTGAAGTGCCCGGAGTTCACCGGCCAACACCTTCAGGGCGGCGCGACTCAAGTCCGAGCCCGAACCGGTCTCGAGGATGCTGGTCATATCGACACTCCCGCAGCAGCCAACGCGTACCCACCACCCGCGGTGATCGCATCCACCGCACCGGCGCCGGCCACCGCGTCGGGCTGGTGGGGCATGGCCATCACCTGCCGGACGGCCTCGTCGATCACATGCGGTACCTGCTGAGGCAGCATGTGCCCGGCATCACGAACATGGACATGGGTGGCACCAGGGATCGCGGCCGCCAACTCCTCGGCGCGATCAGGCGGGGTCAGCAGATCATTCCCGCCACTGACAATCACGGTGCGCGCACGGATCGTCGGAAGCACCGCCATCTGGTTGTGATCACGCAGACTGGGCAAGAAACCCACAGCGGTCGACACCGGTGTCCGGGTCAGCGCGGTGACTGCGAGGGTGGACACGGTGGCGCGCTCAGCCCGACCACAGCCATACCAGCGTCCCAGCGCCGCGCACACGGGCCCCGCCATCGCCTTGAGCAGATGTTCGGGAGTATGCGTGAGCAGGGCAAACAGCGCTGGTGTGGCGGGGGTGGCCAGCAGTCGCCCCAGGCCGCGCTGGGTGAGGTTGCCCGCTGCGGTCGCCACCAACACCAGCCCCTCGGGATCAACCGGACGCTGCGCGGCAGGCCGCGCCAGGTAGGCCAAAGCCACCATCCCACCCATCGAGTGCCCGATGAACGTCACCGTTCCGGTCACGTCCAGGGCCGCCAGCACTTCGGCGAGGTCCTCGGCGAGTTGCTCGACGTGGTAGGTGTGCATCGGCGCCGGATCAGACTGGCCGTGGCCGCGGTGATCGAAAGAGACGATCCGAATGCGGTTGCCGTAACGACGCCGCAACTTAGCGATCTGGCGCGCCCACGCCACCCCCGCCAGGCAAAACCCGTGCAGGAACACAACCGTGTGTTCGGCGCATGCGGGGCCGTAGTCGTGTACTGCTAGCCGCACACCATCGCTGGCAACCACCTGAACCGCACGATGCCGGCGCTGCCGGGCGGGTCGGCCAGAACCGACCGCGTCCGCGCCAGCCCCAGCACCATCGGCGGCCGGCGCGGACGTATGACGGACCATCAGGCGCTCTTTCCGGTGGTGGCGATTCTGAGGATCCGGTGCCTGGTCGAGCCCAGCAGTTGCAGACGAATCGACCCACTCACTGCCGGGCCGGCGGCGGCCGGACATGGCGATGATTGGGGTACTCATCGGGGCTCCGCAGAAACGAATCCCGGATGCGTGCAGTGGTTCTCATCGCACAGCGGCGTGCACACTTGGATACGCCAGCCGGTCAATTGCGACGCCAGACGGGCACGTGAGCCGCACTTGCCGATCGCGTGAGCGAACGGAGTCCCGATGTCGGTGACGACCGTTAGCTTGCGCTCGACCCGATCGGTGATGGTGACGCTGAGAACAGGTGCGCTTACCGCGTTGACGACGTAGCGGATGGGGTCGGGGTCGTATTCGACTACTCCGATGGTTTCGCCCCACACGTCGCTGATGAGGCGGATGCGCCGACCTGCTTTACCGATGCAGGCCGGCGCGGCGGCGTCGATGCCGGGCATAGCGGGTGTGACAGCGACCAGGGTCAGCAAGCCCGGCTCGCGGGCCGCGTCGACGATGTCGATGACACCAAACGCGACTTCGCGGATGTGCTCACGAAAGAGTGCCTCGACCTCATCGACAACACCACCCGCAGAGGCGGTTAAGGGCGATCGCGTCATGATGTGGGTACTCCTGTTCTGTACGGGACGAGAAGGGGTTCGCTTAGCCCCGAAGGTGAAGCGCTGCACCGCGGGGAGCGATTCTGGGAGCGCGGGTCCTCGTCGAGGCCAGTTGGATCGGCCAATAACTGGCTCCACCGACCATCGACATCAACGAACCCGCCCGGATGTCCGGCTGTGAGCGTGTGCAGCGGCGTGTCCGATCGCAGATACAACGGATGGCGCGGTTGGCCGTTAGCGGTCCAGCCAAGAACCGCCACGGACCCACCGCGGCGAACCCGGCTCTGCCAGATGCGGCTGGCCACTGCCCGTGCATGAGCCGGATCCGCGCCCGCGCCCCACGCAAAGACGATCAGGTCGTGAACTGCGGCAAGCCAATTGAGGTACAAGTCGTTGACGGGGCTGCGCGGATCGGCCATGTAGGCAATGCGCCGAGGGTCGGTGCTCACCGCGTCATAAAGGTTGGCGACGGTATAACCCGAAAAACCGAAGCCCGCGCTGAAACTGTGGAACCGTCGCGAGGTGGCGTCCTCGCGGTGCCCGCTAGCCGTTGAGGGATTCAACCCGATCCATCCGACGAGAGGACCCATCCCCCAGCGTCGCCGCAGCATGTGGCGGTAGCGCCCGTCACCAGAGAAGAGCGCCCACGACCCGAGATCTCGCCGGCGCGGTAAGTGCAGATCAAGGGTCAAGGTCATGGCCGCCCCCTGGTGGGGCACACCAGACCCGCGCGACGAAGCCGGTCGAAGGCGTAGCCAATCGATGCCCGACAGAACGGGCCATCCATGCCGCAACAGGTCAGGCCGCGGTCTTGATGCCAGCTATGAATCCAGCGCCATGTGCGCGCCGTGGCGACCCAGGTGCCCGGCCCCGGCTGGGTGTAATAGCCGTCATCGGAAGCGGTGGTGAAACACCCGATGTATCCGCCGGATTCGGTGATCACCACGACCGTGTCATCAGCGCAGGCCAGCACCGCCAGGACACGGGCGCGGTAGGCGCCGTTGGGCCAGATGACAGCACCGGGCCGCAAATCCCGCGCGGCGCGGATCCGGGATCGTGAGCGCCGATCGTGGGGCCGTTGAGATGGCGCGCTGGCGGTGGTCATGGGCGCGGCCCGCCCTCGCGGCCGACCGTGCAGCTTGAGGGCACATCACCCCGCGGGCCGGAGTGCGGCAGGTAGCTGCTGTCGGGCAAATCCGGCTGTGGCCGAGGAGCGTCGTAGGCGATACCGTCCGGCGGATCGATGACCACGGTGACAGGTGCACGGGGGTGGTGGTCGATGATGATGTCGGCCGGGCGTTGCCGATCGGCGATAGCGGTGGCAATCATCCACCCGGTAACGACTATCGCAGCAGCGTAGAGGACATGGACGGCGTTGCGACGTAACGCAACGTCGTGGCCGGAACCGCTGGGGCCGACCCCCTCGTGGACAACGGCATCGGTGGTGTGACTCATGTCGGCCCGACCTGCACTGGGCGGGGTTGACCCGGGTGCACGGGCTCGAGCAGCTGCCCCCCGTGGCCGCCCAGGGCGTAGCGGGCATGGCAGTCATTGCATCGAGGCCGCCCAGCCGAATGCGACCGCGCCCGGCAATCGACGCAGAGGCCGCGGCGGTAGGCGTCGTGGCGATCCAACACCCTCGTGTCGCGTCGAGACTGCGCGCCGGCTGCGTCCATGTCAGACCTCCTTTGCCAACGGCGAACTCGGATGAGCCCAATGGATGTGGCGTCGGCCGGGGTGCCGGATGCGGCGAATGTCGCCGCGGCGGGCCAGTGCATCGAGCTGCCGATACACCCGCTCGCGATACATATCCCGAAACCGGCCACCGCGCTGTTGCAGCCGGGACTGCAATTCCCGTGTCGTCATGGCGGATCCACCGCTGCAGAGCAGCTCAAGCAGCACCGCACGAACCCCGGCTTCATTAGTGCGTCCGCTCACCGGGTCCTCCCGAATGCAATTGCCGGACTGCCAACTTCGGCAATAAACCGCACGGCCATGGCCGCGACGCGCGCTGCCGGAATGCGCACATCCGCGCCGGAGGTGACAGCTGACCACAGCGTGTCGTACTCACGCCTGACAAACCCGAATCCTTCGTGCGTCGAAACCAGGGCATGAGCCGGACCGACCAGGCCTCGCAGGTCTCTGCAGACGGCGGCCGCCGCTTGACAACGGCGTTTCGCCGATCCAGTACATTCACACAAATCGGCGATGAACCGCACCGCCATCGCGGCGGCCTGAACCGCCTCAGCCCGTGCGGACTCGACCCGGTTGCCGCGGACCTCGTCCCAGAGCTCATCGACCTCTTCGGCCAGCAGCATCGCCCCTTCATCGGCTGAAGCCCACACCCGCGGATAGCAGCGGTAGCTGGCGACGACCTCGGACCACACAGCCTGCTCGGCATCGTGGTATGGAGCGGCGAGATCACCGCCGGCGGCGGCCGGAATCAGCAGATGCAGGGACCTCACGATGCCACCGCCCACAGCGCAGGCTCGACCTGGCGGGCGCAATCGAGGCACACGTCATCGCCGCGAATGCATGCAGCACCACAGACCTCGCACACGTCAGCACATCCGGCGCAAATAGCCCCGCCTTCACAACGGACCGGATCGACAACCAGCCGTGCACATACCGGGCAGATCTCCCCATCCGGCAACTGCGAATCTGTGTGGTTGATCCGGCCGTGGGGGCGGGGGGGGGTATTTGCGCGGGGTGTGCTGGCGTGCTGGCTCTTGTATGCATCTGGTGCGTGCGGCGGCTGTGTAGTGTGACGGTGGTG
>NZ_MLQM01000065.1:0-24990 GCF_001854525.1 Mycobacterium talmoniae | reverse complement strand
CCCGCCGATCGCCCGGGTGGACGCCGCCGCGTTCGCCGGGCGCACGCTGGCCGACGCCTTGCATCAAAGGCTGATGGACGCCGGGGTGGGCTGCACCCGGCTGGCCATTCACGCCGTCACCGCCAACGGCGAAGAGCTGAGCAGGGTGTGGCGGTGCGCCGAGCCGTTGACCGAAGACGCGACCGCCGACCGGGTGCGCTGGCAGCTGGATGGCTGGCTGCACACCCGGACCCCCGGCGCGAAGCCGACCGCGCCGGTGACCCTGCTGCGGCTGCAGCCGGTCGAGGTGGTCTCGGCCGAGGCGCTGCAACTGCCGCTGTGGGGCGGCCTCGGCGAGGAGGATCGGCTCCGCGCCCGCCGGGCGTTGGTGCGGGTGCAGGGCCTGCTCGGCCCGGAGTCGGTGCAGATCCCGGTGCTGTCCGGGGGCCGCGGGCCGGCCGAACGCATCACCTTGACCCCGCTGGGCGATGAGCCGGTGCCGGCCGCCGACCCGCGCCAGCCCTGGCCGGGTCAACTGCCCGAGCCGTCGCCGGCGGTGCTGTGCGACGACCCGGTGGAATTGCTTGACGCCCACGGCAACCCGATCCGGGTCACCAACCGGGGACTGTTCTCCGCCGACCCGGCGCGGCTGCTGGCCCGCGGTCGGACCGACCGGCTGTGCTGGTGGACCGGGCCCTGGCCGGTCGACGAGCGGTGGTGGGATCCGGACCGACCCAAGGGCCGCACCGCCCGCGCCCAGGTACTGGTCGACGGCGACCCCGGCAGCGCGCTGCTGCTGTGCTATCGGCAGCGGCGCTGGTATCTGGAAGGGGTCTACGAGTGACCGGGGGCCGCCTTTGCCCGCTCGTCGCCTTTCGCCCTTCGCCGAACGTGCGCCCACGGCGGAAAAATGGCGAAAATCCCGCCGCCAGCGCACGTTCGGCGAAGGAATGGGCACGTTCGGCGAAGGGCGAACGCGGCGAGTTGATCAGCCCAGTCGAGCCGCGAATGCGCCGACCCGGTCGATGAACCGGTCGAAAAACGCGTCCGGATCCACGCTCACCCCGATGTCCACGTTGGGCTCTTTGCCCCAACGCCCGGTCCAGTCGACCACCGTCATGCCGCGGGTCAGGGTGCCGGTTAGCTCGACGTCCACCGTCGCCGGCCGGGTGCTCACCAACTCCGGGTCGAGTGCCACCGCCGCGGCCAGCGGATCATGCAGATACGCCAGGTAGCCGTGCCCGAGCTTGTCGTGGAACTCGAAGTAGAACCGCAGCGCGTCGTCCAGTACCCGGAGCAGGGGATTGGTCGTCGAACCGGCGACCGCCGCCAGCCGGTCCAGGTGGGCCGGTGTCATCGCGATCCGATGGGTGAGCTCCAACCCGCACACGATCGGCAGCTGGTCCGCCGCGCCCCAGGCGGCGAACACCTGCGCGGCCGCCTCGGGGTCGACGCCGATGTTCCATTCGGCCACCGGGGTGGTGTTGCCGCGGTAGTCGTAGGCGCCGCCCATGACGACGAGCCGACGCAACAGCGTGGGCAGCGCCGGTTCGGCACGCAGCGCCAGCGCCAAATTGGTCAGCGGCCCGGTGGCCACCCCGATCAGCTGGCCGGGATGGTCGCGGGCGGCCCGCACCCAGGCGGTGGCCGCGTCGTAAGGGGTGAGCGCACCGGTCGCGGGCGGCAGCTCGGCGTAGCCGAGACCGGTCGGGCCGTGGGCGCCGTCGACGAGCAACGGTCCGTGCAACGGCCCGTCGGCACCTCGGGACACCGGAACACCGGCCACCCCGCACAGCTGCAGCAGACCCAGGTTGTTGGCGCAAACCTGGTCGACCCCAACGTTTCCGGCGGTCGAGGCGATGCCCACCAGGTCGGCGTCGGGGCTGGCCAACAGGTACACCAGCGCCAGCGCGTCGTCCACGCCGGTGTCGACGTCGGCGAAAACCGGGTGGCTCACCAGTGCACGCCGGGCACCAGCCGGGCCGCCCTGCGCACCGGCCGCGGCACCCGCACCCCGGCGATGGCCCGGACCGGGCGTTTGGGTCGGCGCTGCGGCGTCGGCGCCACCTCGGGCTCGGCCGGCGCCAGCCCGCGCGCCGCCGCCGAATCCGGGTAGCCCAAATACAGCTGGTGCAGGATCCGCCGCGACAGCCGCGGGGTGAAGTAGTTGCCGGCCTCGGCCAGCGTGCCGGTCGGGGTGTCGATCCGGGCCGGCTTCTCCACCAGCCCGCGCACCACCATCGCCGCGGCGTGCTCGGCGCTGATCGGCGGCACCGGGTTGAGCCGGCGCGACGGCGTGATCATCGGGGTGGCCACCAGCGGCATGTGGATGTTGGTGAACGTGATGTGATCCGACAGCGTCTCGGTGGAGACCACCTCGGCGAACGCGTCCAGGGCAGCCTTACTCGGCAGGTACGCACTGTATTTCGGGCTGCGGGCCTGCACGCCGGCGCTGGACACGTTGACCACGTGACCGAACCGCCGTTCTCGCCAGTGCGGCAGCAGCGCCAGCGTCATCCGCACCGCGCCGAAGTAGTTGACCGCCATCACCCGCTCGTAGTCGTGCAGCCGGTCGGTGGAGTTGATCACCGACCGGCGAATCGACCGGCCGGCATTGTTGACCAGGTAGTCGACGTGGTCGAAGCGGCCCAGGATGTCCTTGATCGTGTGATCCACCGACGCCGAATCGGTGACGTCGCAGGTGAACGCGTACGCGGTGCCGCCAGCCGCGCGGATCTCGGCGATCAGATCGTCGAGCGCTTCGGCGTTGCGGGCCAGCGCGAACACGGTGGCGCCACGTTCGGCGACCGCGATCGCCGACGCGCGGCCGATTCCGCTGGACGCGCCGGTGATGATGACGTGCCGCCCGACCAGCGGGCCGGCCGGGTCGTCGCGGCGGGCGCGGTCCGGATCCAGCCGCTCGGCCCAGTACCGCCACAGCGCCGGCGCATACGACGCGAACTCGGGTACTTCGATCCCGGTGCCGCGCAACGCCTCCCGCGTCGCCTCGGAGGTGAACGTGGGGGCCAGGTCGACGACGTCGAGCACTTCGGGCGGGATCCCCAGCTGGGTGGCCGCCATATTGCGCCACACCTTGGCCCGGCCCCGGGCCCGCAGCACCGGCGCGGCCACCGAGCGGGGCAGCGACGCCCGCAGCGGCGGCAGCCCGGCGGCCTCGGCGATGCCGCGGTAGATTCCGCGCAGCCCGATCGTCGTCGGCGCGGTCAGGTGGAAGGTGCGCCCGTCTGCGCCCTCGGCGTGCAGCAGCGCGACCAGCGCGTCGACGACGTAGTCGACCGGGACCACGTTGGTGCGCCCGGTGTCGGGCAGCGCCATCGGCGTGAACCGGGGCAACACCGCCAGCTTGGCCAGCACCGGAAAGAAGTAGTAGGGGCCGTCGACCTTGTCCATCTCCCCGGTGCGTGAATCGCCCACCACCACCGCCGGCCGGTAGACCCGGTAGCGCAGCCCCGGCGTCGACCGCACCAGCAGCTCGGCCTCGAACTTGGTCTGGTGATACGGCGTCGGCAGCCGCTGGCCGACGTCGAAGTCGTCCTCGGTGTATTCGCCGGGGAAGTCGCCGGCGACCGCGATCGACGACACGTGGTGCAACGTCGCGTCCAGGCGGCGGGCCAGCGCGATCACCGCGCGGGTGCCGTCCACGTTGGCCGCGCGCTGCTCGGCCTCACCGGCGGTGATGTCGTAGATCGCCGCGCAGTGCACGACGTGGCCGACCGCCCCCAGCTCGGTGATCACCGCGTCGGTCAACCCGAGATCGGGGGCGGTGAGGTCCCCGACCAGCGGTTTCGCCCGGTCACCCCAGCTCGCGGCCAGCCGCTCGAAGCGGCCCAGGGAGTCGCGGCGGACCAGGACCCACACCTCGGCGTCGGGACGCGTGGCCAACAGCTGGGACACCACTCGGCGACCAATAAACCCGGTACCGCCGGTAACGACATAGCGCATGCGAGTCATCGTGGCCCCTGGCCGGGCCTACGTCAACACGGTGTGACGTAGTAGTCGGTTAATTGAAGCTGCGGATACCGTCCCAGTCCACCAGCGTCCAGCCGGTGGCCGGGCTGCCGGTGATCACCACCCGCCCGACATTGGGCAGCGGGTGGTCGCTGAGCAGGCTGTCCTTGGGGTTCTTGACGTTCATCAGGGTCCAGACCATGATCGCCGCGCCGTGGGCGAACGCCACCGGCTTGGCGTCCCCGCTGGCGTAGATCTTCTGGACGGCGGCGCCGAACTGGTCGTTGAACGCGTTGCCGTCGATCGAGCCCGGGATCGCGTTGGCGCGGTCGCCGCGCAACCACTGCTTGGGCGCCAGCAGATAGGTCGAGTCGGCCCGCGCCGACGGGCCGCCGTCATACCAGCCGGCGTCGATCTCCCGCAGCCCCGGCAGCACCTCCACCCGGCGACCCAGCTCATGCGCCAGCGGCGCGGCGGTCTGCTGGGCCCGTGCCATCGAGGAGGCGTAGACGCCGTCGTACCCGTTGCGGCTGAGCTGATGGGCGATCTGGTCGGCCTGCTTTTTGCCCTCCGGGGTCAGGCCCGGACCGGGCATGTCGGTGTCGATGATGCCGTCGGCGTTGGCTTCCGACTGCGCGTGCCGGATGAAGGTCAAGGTGATGGTCCGCACGTGCGGGGTGCCGCTGCAGGCGGCGAGGAAGATCGCCGCGGCGACGATCGCCGCCGCTTTCCAGGTGACGGTCCGGTTGGGCATGGCGATAGCCTGCCTTGCCGGCGACGCCCGCGGGGCGGATTCGTTTCGGTTGGGGCGAATTTGTGACGGCGGTAACCCTGCGGCCCGCGCCGGTGGTGGAATGGGCCTCGTCACGTGGATGCCATCGCAAAGGAGACCCCATGCCGATCGATCCCACCGCCATCGGCGCCACCACCGAACCGACGCTGTTCGAGTGGACCGACCGGGACACCATGCTCTACGCGCTCGGGGTGGGCGCCGGAACCGAAGACCTCGCCTACACCACCGACAACAGCCACGGGATCGCCCAGCAGGTGCTGCCCACCTATGCGGTGATCTGCTGCATGGGCTTTGCGGCGGCCGCCAAGATCGGGGACTTCGACTTCAGCCAGCTGCTGCACGGCTCGCAGCAGATCCGGTTGTTCGCGCCGCTGCCGCCGGCCGGTCGGCTGAGCGTGGTCGCCGAGGTGGCCGACATTCAGGACAAGGGGGAGGGCAAAAACGCGATCGTCATGCTGCGCGCCCGCGGCACCGACCCCACCACCCAGGACGTGATCGCCGAAACCTTGACCACGGCGGTGATCCGCGGCGCCGGGGGCTTCGGGGGAGCGCCGGGGCAGCGGCCGGCCGCGCCGGAGATCCCGGAGCGCGACCCCGACGCGCGGGTCGCCTACCCCACCCGCGACGACCAGGCGCTGCTCTACCGGCTCTCCGGCGACCGCAACCCGCTGCACAGCGACCCGTGGTTCGCCCAGACCCTGGCCGGTTTCCCCAAGCCGATCCTGCACGGGTTGTGCAGCTACGGCTTCGCCGGCCGCGCGTTGCTCGCCGAGTTGGCCGGCGGTGAGGCCGCCAAGATCACCAGCATCGCGGCGCGTTTCAGCGCGCCGGTGTTCCCCGGCGAGACGCTGACCACGTCGATCTGGCGCACCGAGCCGGGCCGGGCGGTGTTCCGCACCGAGGCCGCCGCGCCCGACGGCACCGGGGCGCGGGTGGTGCTCGACGACGGCGCGGTGGAGTACCGGGACTAAACTCCGGGGCGGGCGCCGAGCTGGTCGGCCAGCCGCGCGGTGAACTCGCGGACCCGCGCGGGACTGTCCAGCGCGTAGCGGGCCGCGGTGGCGCGGTCCCCGTCGTCGGTGTGGCGGACCACGATTGGAATGCCGTCCGCGCGGATCGTGTCGAAGGCGTCCTCGTCGGTGATGTCGTCGCCGAGATACATCGGCACCAACGGGCCCGCGGCGACGCGCTCGATGATCCAGCGCAGCGTTTTGCCCTTGTCCCAGTCGATATCCGGGCGCAGCTCGATCACTTCCCGGCCGGTGGTCACCCGAAGCGCGTACCGCCGACCGGCGGCGCGCACCGCCGCGGCCACCGCGCCGACGTGTTCGCGGGCCGCGTTGCGGTAATGCACGGCAACCGCAAAACGCTTGTGTTCCACCGCAACACCGGCGATGTCGCCGAGTTGGGTGCGCAGCTGGTCGGCGGCCTCGGCCAGCACCGGGATGGCGGCCGCCGCGGCGTCGTTCTGGTGGTGCGCGCCGTCCGGCCCGATCAGCTCGAAGCCGTGGCTGCCCGCATACCAGATCCCGGGCACCCCGATGCGCTCACGGACGTCGGCGAGGTCGCGGCCGCTGAGCACCGCGACCGGGCAGTGGGCGGCCAACCGCTGCAGTGCCTCGCCGGCGCCGTCGGTCAGCCGCGCCGCGTCGGGGTCGTCGACGATGTCGGACAGGGTTCCGTCGAAGTCGAAGAACACCGCGGGCCGCTGGACACCCTCCGCCTCGTCCAGCAGCGCGGAGGTGGCATCGGGAAGCACCGACATGCGCTGGTCGCCGGTGCGCACGACGACCTCGCTCAGCTCGGTGACCACCACATCGGCGCCCCGGCCGCGCAGCGCGTCAGCGTGCCGTCCGGTCGCGTCGAGGCCGATCACCAGGGCGAAACCGCCGTCGCGTGCCGCGGTAATGGCGTCCTCGGCGGGCGCGATCACCACGCAGCGGCCCGGCCGCGCGCCCACCCGCTGGGCCGCCTCGGCCAACACCGCGGCGTCGGTCGATCCGTCGACGCGGACCTCGAACAGGTCCGAAAGTCCCACGGCGGCCAGCACATCGGCGCTAGCGCGGTGCGACGAGAACACCGCGGCACCGACGCCGACGTCCCGCAGCTGGCGCACCAGCGCCACCGTCGAATCCGACACCGGCGCCCCGGTCACCACGGCGTCGAGGTCGAACAGCACCGCGTCGTGGCGGCGCGGGTCGATGGTGACCGGCACGGTGGTCGCCCCTTTCCGTCTGGTTCTTCAACCTACGGTAGCTATGACGGCGCCGCAGCAAACGGCGCGCGCCGCCGATCCGGCGTCGTACCGTGGTAGCGGTAGCGGTCTGATCGCCGGAGAACCGGAGAAGGAGAACGAGATGTCCGCCCCGGTCACGCATCACGGCATCCTGGTCGGTGTCGACGGATCCCCGTCCTCGGCCGCGGCGGTGGACTGGGCGGCGCGGGACGCCGCGATGCGCGGTGCGTCGCTGGCGTTGGTGCACATCCTGGCCCCGCCGGTGGTGATGACCTTCCCCGAGACCCCGATGCCGCCCGGCTACGCCGAATGGCAAGAAGAGCAGGGGCAGCGGCACATTCGCGATGCGCTCGAACTCGTGCGGGGCCGTACCGGGCCGGCCGGGCCGCTGCAGGTCAGCGGCGAGACCATGATCGGATCGACGGTGCCCACCCTGGTCGAGTTGAGCACGCAGGCCACCATGATCGTGGTCGGCTGCCGCGGTCACGGTCGGTTGCGGCGCAGCCTGCTGGGTTCGGTCAGCTCCTCGCTGGTCCGGCACGCGCACTGCCCGGTCGCGGTCATCCACGACTGGGAGGATCCGCTGGCGCCCGACCCCGGCCAGGCCCCGGTGGTCGTCGGGATCGACGGGTCACCGGTGTCGGAGGCCGCGACGGCGCTGGCGTTCGAGGAAGCCTCGTTCCGGGGGGTGGAGCTGGTGGCGGTGTATGCCTGGCACGACGTCAGTGTGTTCGAGTTTCCCGGAGCCGACGTCGCGGCCATGCAGGCCGACGGCGAGCTGGTGCTCGCGGAGCGGTTGGCGGGCTGGCAGGAGCGCTACCCCGACGTCAGCGTGCGGCGGGTGGTGGCTTGTGATCGGCCGGCCGACCAATTGATCGAGCAATCCCAGTCCGCCCAGCTGGTGGTGGTCGGCAGTCACGGTCGCGGCGGTTTCACCGGGATGTTGCTGGGCTCGGTCAGCACGGCGGTGGTGCAGTCGGCGCGGGTGCCGGTGATCGTCGCCCGCCCGTAACGCCGCTACCGCGTCGCGGTCTGGGCGGTCGGTGCCACGACGGGTAACACGAACTCGGTCAACATCGCTCGTTCGTCGTTGGCGTCGCGGCCCGGGAAACTCAACAGCGAGGTCATCACCCGCACAATCCAGCGGGCCCGGCGTTCGACGGCCTCGGGGGGATCGGCGTCCCACGGCCACAGCGAGGTCAGAAACGCCGCGACCATCGCGGTGATGCCCTCGGACCGGTCGGCCATCTCGGCGCCGATCGGCGGCCCGGACGGGGCGAACCACGACGCTAGCGGCGGGCTTTGCCGCACCAGGGCCAACGCCCGGGTGATGCCGGTGATCAGGCGTTGGTGCGGATCGGTGATATCGGCCAGGCTGTCGGCCACCCGGCGATACACCGATTCGGCCTCCCGGTGCACATACGCGGTGTGCAGGGCGTGCCGGTTCTCGAAGTACCGATACAGGGTGGCGCGGGAACATCCTGCGGCCCTGGCGATCTCACGCATGCCGACGGTGCCGGGGTCGTGCTGGGCGAACAGCTCGCCGGCGGCGTCCAAGACGCGGGCGATCACCGCCGACGCGTCATGAGACACTTGCGCGCACATGTCTCACATATTACAGTGCCGATAAATTAACGATTTTCTCAGCTGAAGCACATGGTGGATTAAGTCATTCGCACTGCGGACGGAGATGCGATGCGCAACCAGCTAGCCCGATTCCGGGGGCCCACGATCCTCCTCGCCACCGCCGTCGCCGGCGTGATCGCGGTGGCCCCGGTGACGCCGTCGGTGCGGCCCGGCCAGCTGCCCGACATCCGGCTCACCGCCGACGACGCCTCCTGGCAGCCGGCGCTGGATCAGCTGCTGGACGCCATGCAGCAGGCGGTGGCGCAGGATTCGGCGCTGCCCTTCGCGACACCGGACAGCGCCGCCACGTTGATGACGAGCCTGCAGAACACCAATTACGAACTGCTGATGGCCGGCATCTCGCGGGTCACCGAGTTGTTCAACGGGTGGTTTTTCCAATCGCCGGAGGTGGTCGGTGGCGACGCCGCCGATCCCCGCCAGTACTTCCAGTTCTTCACCCCCGACATCTACTACCACGCGACCGCCGGCCTGGCGCCCGGCGCAACCTACGAACTCACCGGCACCGTCGGCGGCGGGACCGAGGCGCTCGCCATCGCCACCGAAGAGATCACCGGGTCGACGGCGGTGAGCAAGAGCAGTTTGGAACTCGGCCACAATTTGGTGGTCAACCCCAACGGCACGTTCACCGTCTACATTGGGCCCACCGATCCCAGCGGCGCGGTCAACTACCTCAACGACACCGACGCCACCGCCCAAGGTGACGCCTCGCTGCTGATCCGGGACATGCTGGGCAACTCGGCGCAGGGCCCCACCAACGTCAGCATCCACTGCGTGGCCGACTGTCCGGCGTTCTTTGCCATCCCCAGTACGGGGCTGTTCCCCGGGGCGGGGGACTCCGCCGCCGACGCGGCGGGGACCTCGGGCACCCAGATCACCTCGCTCGACTCGTTGTTGACCACGCTGTTCACCGCGTTCGCCAACATCGTCGGACCGTTCAACTCCGAGAACATGGGGCTGGCCCAAATCGCGGGGATCGAGCTCCCGGCCAACACCATGGGCGCGCTGACACCGGAAACCAGTTTGTTCGCCACCGGCCTGCCGAGCGCGGACGTCTCGGCGGGCAACTTCGACCTGGATCCGGGCCAGGCGCTGATCGTGAAGGTGCCCGATGTGGCGGCCGGCTACAGCGGGATCGAGCTGATGAACGTCTACGGCGCCGGGCTGCCGTCCACCTTGGCGCAGACCACCCTCAACAACACCCAGGCGTTCCACGACGCCGACGGCTACACCTACTACGTGGTCAGCGCCACCAACCCGGGGGTGGCCAACTGGCTGGACAGCAGCGGCGTCACCCGCGGTGAGATCTTCGCCCGGTTCGAAAACCTGCCCGACGGCACCGACCCGACCGGCCTGCCGGTGACCACCCAGGTGGTGCCGGTGGACGAGGTGAGCCACTACCTGCCCGCCGACACCCCCACCGTCAGCCCGGAGGAATACGCCGCGGACATGGCGCAGCGGGTGTTCTCCTACGACTACGCCCTGGATGTGTCGCGCGAACACGCCCAACCCGACTGGGTGATCCAGCAACTGCTGCTGCACGGCCTGCAGGGCCTGATGGGAACCGACAACTATGACGCGGTGTTCGGCAGCGAACCGGTCACCCCGTTGGCGCTGCGGTTCTCCGATGCGTTGAGCCCGGACTTCGGTGCCGTCCTGCACGACGTGCTCACCAACCCGGTCGGCAGCCTGGAGGCGGTCATCAACAATGTGCCGCTGCTCGCCAGCGACATCGGCTTGCCGATGGAGTTGGCCGTTGGCCAAACCGTGTTGTCGCTGCTGCTGCCCCAGCAGCTCGGCTCCCTGCTCGACAGTGTGCTGTTGGACCCGAACAGCGGGATCGTCGCCGGGCTGCTCAACGCCCGCGACGATCTGGCGACGGCGATCCTGACCGCCAACGGCGGTTTCCCCACCGAGCTGGGCGTGCAGGCGGCGCAGGAGTGGGCCAACATGGCCGAGTTGGTCTCCTCGACGCCGATCACCACGCTGGCCGATCTCGGCTCGCTGTTCAGCCTCGTCGATTTTCCCTGGTGAACCTACGCGGTGCGGATCCCGGTTCGATGCGGGTCTTCGCGGTCGGCGGGGAACAGCAGCACCTCGTCGCGGCTGAGCGCGGCCAGTCGCGCCACCGCCCGCCCGATGCCTTCGGCCAGCAGCTCGACGTCGGCGGCGCCGTCGTAATCGGCGGTAATCCCGAACACCAACTCGTCGGCATAGCTGAGCACCGCGACACCGGTGCGCAAGCGCAACGCGATCGGCGCGATCGGCAGCAGGCCCGCCACTTTGCCGCCCATGATCCGGAGCCGGTGGCGTGGTCCCGGGACGTTGGTGGCCAGCGTCACGATGCCGCGCTGCGGCAGCCGAGTCAGCAGCCGGATCGCCCACGAGGACAGCATGAACGGGACGACGTTGGCCGCCGACACCAACATATTGCCGGCCTGGCGCTGCCCGCTGCGTTTGGTTCTGGTCAACCGGGTGTGCACGGTGCGCAGTTGCTGCACCGGATCGTCGAGGTCGACCGGCAGATACGGCAACATGATCGAGATGCGATTGTCGGGCGTGTCCGGTGCCTCCGCCGAGCGTACCGACACCGGAACCAGCGTCCGCAATGAATCCGTGCGGGGCTGCTCGCCGCGGTGCAGCAGCACCGCACGGAAGCCCTCGGTAATCGCCGCCAGGACAACGTCGTTGATGGTGACATCGAACTTGCGGGACACGGTTTCGACCTCGGCCAACCGGACCCGGACCGCGCGGTAGCGGCGCATGGCGGTGACGGGGCCGGTCAGCGAGGATCCGCCCGCCGGCCGGAGCAAGCCGGTGGCGATTTCGGTGGCGCCGGCCATCGCTCGCGCGGCGGCATTGGTCACCGCGCCCGCGGCCCGCCAGGCGTTATCGGCCCAGGCCAGCGGGTTGAGCTCGGGGACCGCCCGGCGACCCGGGGGTGGTGCCGCGGCGGTCCGGCCGGCGCGACCGGGGGCGGCGATCGCGTTATCGCCGGTCGGGTCGCACAGCCTGCTGAGGATGTGGGTCGCCGAGACACCGTCGGCCATGCAGTGGTGAATCTTCATCAAGATCGCCCACCGGTTGTCGGTCAAGCCCTCAATGACCCAGCACTCCCACAGCGGGTGAGCCCGATCCAGGCGGCGCTCCATCACGTCGGCGACGACCCGGAACAGTTCGCCGTCAGCGCCGGGCGCGGGCACCGCTACCCGGCGGATGTGGCGGGATAAGTCGAATCCCGCCGCGTCCACCCACTGCGGGGCGCCCACGTCGAACGGGCGCATCCGCAGCACCTGGTTGAACCGGGGTATCGCGCCGATCCGTTCGGCCAGCATGGTTTTCAGCCGGCCGTGGTCGGGTGCCGGCCCGTCGATGATCGCGATCCCGCCGATCGCCAGGCTCACGTGCCGATCGGAATCCTCGGCCTGGAGGAAACTCGCGTCGAGTGTTGTCAGGTGTGTCATCGTCAGCCACCTCTGTCCGTTGCTGAGGTTGGGTAGAAGTATCCGCCGCACCCCATGGCCGCGATAGACACGCAGAGTTAAAAACACGTCAACAACAGGGATCGGGTGTAAATAGCTGGGAACCTTCTGTCGAAACACCCGGAATCGGTTGTGCGGAAGGATCTTTATGGCTCGGTTGGCGGTGGCGCGGCCGACGCCGGCACAGCCGATGGACGTCGTCGACACGATACCGGTCCCGCCGTCTCGGCGCCGATCGAAGGGGTGTCGCTCGCCCGTAGCGCCATGGTGTGGCTGGCCGCGCGGCGGAACACGGCGAAGTCGAACCGCGTCGGGGTGGCGCAGTTTGGATTGGCGAGCAAGATATTTCGCGCCACTCCTGCCACAGGCGTCACCGCGTGGGCCGGGGCCATCGATGCGTCCGCCTCTGAGCGACAAACCGGGGTTTGAGCGGTGGACGGGCGGCGAGCCAGTCACCGCAGACACTTACATCCCGATCTGCCTCATACGTCACCGTCAATTGCGGTTTTCCGGTTGCCCGGCTATCAGCGACAACCGGGACGGTGCGCGGCCGGGTGTGAGGGTCTGAGATGAACGATGCGATTGCGGCCGCGAGAATCGGGCGCCGAAGGCCCCCTCGTCACCACACGCAGTTTGTCGCTCAGAGGCGGACGCATCGTCACATGCCGGACTTCTTGATGCCCCTGGGGTTCCTGATGCGCGGCGGCGAAGCGCCCTCCCGGAGGCAGGCCGGCCGGCACCGGATTACGCAAACGCATCGAACAAACTTTCGATAAACTGTCGGGATGGGCTGGGGCAACGGACCGCCGAGCTGGGCGGAGATGGAGCGGGTGCTCGACGGCAAGCCGCGCCGCGCCGGCACCCCGCTGGCCGGGGAGCCGCAACACGACGACGGCCCGCGGTCCCGTAAACGGGGGGCCTACCACGGCGCCGACGGCCCCCCGCCGGTTCGTTCGGCGGTCGCCTACGCCGAGCTGCACGCGCATTCGGCGTACAGCTTCTTGGACGGGGCCAGCACCCCCGAGGAACTGGTCGAGGAGGCCGCGCGGCTGGATTTGCGCGGCATCGCGCTGACCGACCACAACGGGTTGTACGGGGTGGTGCGGTTCGCCGAGGCGGCCGCCGAACTGGGGATCCCCACCGTGTTCGGCGCCGAACTGTCGTTGGGGTCGGCGGCGCGCACCGAGCACCCCGATCCACCGGGCCCGCATCTGCTGGTGCTGGCCCGCGGCCCGGAGGGGTATCGGCGGTTGTCGCGCCAGCTGGCCGCGGCGCACCTGGCCGGCGGTGAGAAGGGCAAGCTGCGATTCGACCTCGACGCGCTGGCGAATGCGGCGGGCGGGCATTGGCAGATCCTCACCGGGTGCCGCAAAGGCCATGTCCGCCAGGCCCTGACCGACGGCGGCCCGGATGCGGCGGCGACGGCGCTGGCCGATCTGGTGGACCGGTTCGGGGCCGAGCGGGTCAGCGTCGAACTCACCCACCACGGCCAGCCGCGCGACGACGAGCGCAACGCCGCGTTGGCGGCGCTGGCGCCGCGCTTCGGTCTCGGCGTAATCGCCACCACCGGCGCACATTTCGCGGCGCCGTCGCGGGCGCGGCTGGCGATGGCGATGGGCGCGATCCGGGCCCGGCAATCCCTGGATTCGGCCGCCGGCTGGCTGGCCCCGCTGGGCGGCTCGCATCTGCGGTCCGGCGCGGAGATGGCCCGGCTGTTCACCTGGTGCCCCGAGGTGGTGACCGCCGCGGCCCAACTCGGTGAGCAGTGTGCGTTCCCGCTGCAGCTGATCGCCCCGCAGCTGCCGCCGTTTGACGTCCCGGCCGGCCACACCGAGGACAGCTGGCTGCGGGAGCTGACGATGGCCGGTGCCCGGCGGCGCTACGGCCCGCCGTCCCGGGCCGCGACGGCGTACGCCCAGATCGAGCACGAACTGAACGTCATTGCCCAGCTGAAGTTTCCGGGCTATTTCCTGGTGGTGCACGACATCACCGCATTCTGTCAGCGCAACGACATCCTGTGTCAGGGCCGGGGATCGGCGGCCAACTCGGCGGTCTGCTACGCCCTCGGGGTCACCGCGGTGGACCCGGTGGCCAACGAGTTGTTGTTCGAGCGGTTCCTCTCGCCCGCCCGGGACGGGCCGCCCGACATCGACATCGACATCGAATCCGACCAGCGGGAAAAGGTCATCCAATACGTCTATGACAAATACGGTCGCGACTACGCCGCGCAGGTCGCCAACGTCATCACCTACCGGGGCCGCAGCGCCGTGCGCGACATGGCCCGGGCGCTGGGGTTCTCCCAAGGCCAGCAGGACGCCTGGAGCAAACAGATCAGCCGCTGGGGTGTGGGGCCCGAAACCGAGGGCATCCCCGAGCCGGTGATCGACCTGTCCGCCCAGATCGCCAACCTGCCACGGCATCTGGGGATTCACTCCGGCGGCATGGTGATCTGCGACCGGCCGATCGCCGACGTGTGCCCGGTGGAGTGGGCGCGGATGCCGGGCCGCAGCGTGTTGCAGTGGGACAAGGACGACTGCGCGGCAATCGGTTTGGTGAAGTTCGACCTGCTCGGCCTGGGCATGCTCTCGGCGCTGCACTACGCGATAGACCTGGTCGCCGAACACGAGGGCATCGAAGTGGACCTGGCTAAAATCGACCTGTCCGAGTCGGCGGTGTATGCGATGTTGTCCCGCGCCGATTCGGTTGGGGTGTTCCAGGTGGAGTCGCGCGCCCAGATGGCCACCCTGCCGCGGCTGAAACCGCGCGAGTTCTACGACCTGGTGGTGGAGGTGGCGCTGATCCGGCCCGGACCGATCCAGGGCGGCTCGGTGCACCCCTACATCCGGCGGCGCAACGAGATCGACCCGGTCGTCTACGACCACCCGTCGATGGAGCCGGCGCTGCGAAAAACCCTCGGGGTACCGCTGTTTCAGGAGCAGCTGATGCAGCTCGCCGTCGACTGCGCCGGATTCTCGGCCGCCGAAGCCGACCAGTTGCGCCGCGCGATGGGTTCCAAGCGGTCCACCGAACGGATGCGGCGGCTGCGCACCCGGTTCTACGACGGGATGCGCGAGCTGCACGGCATCACCGGCGAGGTCGCCGAGCGGATCTACGAAAAGCTGGAAGCCTTCGCCAATTTCGGTTTCCCCGAAAGCCACGCGCTGTCCTTCGCGTCGCTGGTGTTCTACTCGGCGTGGTTCAAGCTGCACCACCCGGCGGCGTTCTGCGCGGCGTTGCTGCGCGCCCAGCCGATGGGCTTCTACTCACCGCAGTCGCTGGTGGCCGACGCCCGTCGGCACGGCGTGGTGGTGCACGGCCCGTGCGTCAACGCCAGCCTGGCGCACGCCACCTTGGAGCGTGACGGCACCCAGGTGCGGCTGGGATTGGGGGCGGTTCGGCACCTCGGCGACGCACTGGCCGAGCAGCTGGTCGCGGAACGACAGGCCCACGGCCCGTTCGCGTCCCTGCTGGATTTGACCGGCCGGGTGCAGCTTTCGGTGCCGCAGACCGAAGCGTTGGCCACCGCGGGCGCGTTGGGGTGCTTCGGGATCACCCGCCGCGAGGCGCTGTGGGCGGCCGGGGCGGCCGCTACCCAACGGCCCGACCGGCTGCCGGGGGTGGGCTCCAGCTCGCACATTCCGGCGCTGCCGGGGATGAGTGAGTTGGAGTTGGCCGCCGCCGACGTGTGGGCCACCGGGGTGTCGCCGGACAGCTACCCGACCCAATTCCTGCGCGCGGACCTCGATGCGCTCGGGGTGATCCCCGCCGACCAGTTGACCAGCGTGCCCGACGGCACCCGGGTGCTGATCGCCGGCGCGGTCACCCACCGGCAGCGGCCCGCGACCGCCCAAGGCGTCACCTTCGTGAACCTGGAAGACGAGACCGGGATGGTCAACGTGCTGTGCACCCCGGGGGTGTGGGCGCGCCACCGCAAGCTGGCGCAGACCGCGTCGGCGCTGCTGATCCGCGGTCAGCTGCAAAACGCCAGCGGTGCGGTCACCGTGGTCGCCGAGCGGCTGGGCCGGCTCACCCTGGCGACGGGATCGCGCTCGCGCGACTTCCGCTGACGCCGTCGAACGTGCATCCACGGCGGAAATCGCGCCGAAATCCCGCCCTGGACGCACGTTCGGCGCAACCACCAGCGACGACGCCCCCACGCGCCGGCCCGCAAGCACCGTCGATGGCGATCTCGTATCATCGCTGGCTGGCCGCGGGTGCAAATCCCGGGCAGGACGGCGTTGTCGGCGATGTGGCTGGGACGGACCGCATCGAGCGACGAGAGGGGAACGTGGTGGGGGCGACACGGATCGGTGTCGGCGTGCGCGGGGAACCGGGCGGCGGCCGATGAGGATCAGCCCGCTGCAGGCCGAGATCTTGGCGATCATCCGCGGCTTCGGCTCGCCGGTGAACACCACCGAGGTGCGGCATCTGCTCAACGAGCAGCGCATCCGACCGCTGGTCGCCGAGCAGGTCTATCACGCACTGGTCACGTTGCAACGGCACCGTCAGGTCCGTCGCGTGCCGCGGCCGGGCACCCGAAACGTCTACTGGGAGCCGCACCCCGATGCGGCGCCCGGGAGTGTGAACCTTCTGAGAAAAACCGGCGGCACCATCGCACCGGATTCACTTTCGGCGGGTTAGCGGGGGTTAGCGGGCGGCCGAGCGGGCAGGCCCGGGTGCGGGCCCGACTGTAGTCTGCGCACATGGCCCTTAACTTGTCCGTCGACGACGTCCTGACCACCACCCGATCGGTGCGCAAGCGCCTCGACCTGGACAAGCCGGTGCCGCAGCAGGTGCTGCTGGAGTGCCTCGAGTTGGCGCTACAGGCGCCCACCGGCTCCAACGCGCAGGGCTGGCAGTGGGTCTTCGTCACCGACCCGGACAAAAAGAAGGCGATCGCCGACATCTACCGCGCCAGCGCCACCGCCTACCTGGACCGGCCCAAACCGGACTACGGCGACGGCGATGTCCGCAGCGAACGGATGGGGCTGGTCACCGATTCGGCGAAATACCTGGCCGAGCACATGCACGAGGTGCCGGTGTTGCTGATCCCGTGCTTGGAGGGGCGGGTGGAGCAGGCGCCGCTGGGGCTTAGCGCCTCGTTTTGGGCGTCGCTGTTCCCGGCGGCGTGGAGTTTTTGCCTGGCGCTCCGCTCGCGCGGACTGGGCTCGTGCTGGACGACGCTGCACCTGCTCGGCGACGGGGAGAAACGCGCCGCCGAGGTGCTGGGCATTCCGCACGAGCGGTACAGCCAAGGCGGCCTGTTTCCGATCGCCTACACCAAGGGCACCGAGTTCAAGCCCGCCAAACGGTTGCCGGCCGAGCAAGTGACCCACTGGGACAGCTGGTGATCTAGACCGCGCCGGCAAACCGGTGCTGACGCCACGCCTCGTACACGGCCACCGCGGCGGCGTTCGACAGGTTCAGTGACCGCCGACCCGGCAGCATCGGGATCCGGACCTGTTCGGTGATGTGGTCGTCGGCCAGCGTCGCCGCATCCAAACCGGTGGGCTCCGGGCCGAACAACAACACGTCCCCGGCGCGATAGCGCACATCGGCAAACGAGGTGGTGGCGTGAGCGGTGAAGGCGAACACCCGATCCGGGCGCAGCGCCGCCCAGGCCGCCGGCAGCGACGGGTGCACGGTGACCGACGCCAGGTCGTGATAGTCCAGCCCGGCACGGCGCAGTTTGGGCTCGGACAGGTCGAAGCCCAGCGGCTCGACCAGGTGCAGCTCCGCGCCGGTGCCCGCCACCATGCGGATTGCGTTGCCGGTGTTAGGCGCGATGCGGGGCGAGTAAAACATCACCCGAAACATCGCTCGATCATGACAAGGTCGTGAGAAATTTGCTCGCACCCCCATCTCGCGACACGCCGCAGGGTGGCTAACTCTGTCTGTTCAGTAAGGATTGTGGTAATGCGAGCCGCGTACTGTCATACTCGTCGAATTGCCACGCCCTAATCTCACCCCGCCGTGTACGCGAGCGGGTGAATCTGCAGGAAGTGTATGAATACGGCGCTAACAGTGAAATTCAACGGAGCGGTCGGTAGTACGACCGTGGGCCGGTGACCCTGTTCGCCCACCCGACCGGGCAAGAATCGGTGTCGGGGGAGAGCAACGATGCGCCGGAGGCGCCGACCAAACGCCCGCCGCGATGGTCGGTGAGCAACTGGCCGGTCCGCTGGAAGGTGTTGGCGATCGCGCTGGTGCCGATGGTGCTGGCGATGCTGTTCGGTGGGTTGCGGATCTCCGCGGCGATGAGCGACGCCAGCCAGCTGCGCCGGGCCGCCGACCGGGCCGAGATGATCCCGGCGATCACGAACTACATGGCGGCGCTGAGCAACGTGTTGGTGGTCGGCTCCGCCGGCGGTGACGTCCAAGGGGCGAAGAAGAACTACGAGAGCCGCAAGTACGAGCTGCAGTCGCGGCTGGCGGGCACCGACGTGGCGGCCGACGTGAAATCCGGGGTGACCCGGCTGCTGGACGGCGGTCAGGCGTTGCTGGACAAGGTGTCCTCAACCGGTGTCCCGCTGCGGGACCTGGTGGCCGGCTACACGCTGATCCTGTTGCCGGCTCAGGATGCGATCAACGGGTCGGTGCGCGTCGACAGCGAGCGGATCCGGGCCGAAACCGAGGGCCTGAGCCGCGCGGTCGGGGCCCGCGGCCAGATGATGATGCAGGAACTTATGGTCAACCGGGGCGGCGAGATGCCCGAACCGATGTTGCGGACCGCGATGCTGACCGTCGCCGGCACCGAGCCCTCGACGCTGCTCGGGATCAACAAGGTGCTCGGCGTGGACTCCCCGGACGCCAAAAAGCTCCAGCAGCTGTTTGTGGGCCGGATGACGCTGATGTCCGATCCGACCAGCGCGCTGGCCGGCAACCCGGACCTGCTGCAGGCGATCCACGCCACCGACGAGATCGCCACCCAGGTGATCAAGGACACCACCGGCGCGGTGACCAAAGCGGTGGAGGATCAGGCCGCCGACCGGCGCAACGCCGCGATCCGCGACACCATCCTGGTGTTGGCGGCGCTGGCGGTCGCGCTGGGCGTCGTGTTGTGGGTGGCCCGGTCGCTGGTGGCGCCGCTGCGCACCCTGCGGGACAGCGCGTTGAAGGTGGCGCACACCGACCTGGAGGACGAGATCGCCCGGGTGCGGGCCGGTGATGACCGCGCACCGGTGCCGCTGCCGGTGTACACCACCGAGGAAGTCGGCCAGGTCGCGCACGCGGTCGACGAGTTGCACGCCCAGGCGCTGCTGCTGGCCGGTGACGAGGCCCGGCTGCGGCTGCTGGTCAACGACATGTTCGAGACCATGTCGCGGCGCAACCGGTCGCTGGTGGACCAGCAGCTGACGCTCATCGACCGGCTGGAACGCAACGAGCACGACCCCGACCGGCTGGACAGCCTGTTCCGGCTCGACCACCTGGCCGCCCGCATGCGCCGCAACGGGGCCAACCTGCTGGTGCTGGCCGGCGCACAGATCTCCCACGAGAAGGGCCGGTCGGTGCCGCTGGCGACGGTGATCGACGCCGCCACCTCCGAGGTGGAGGACTATCGGCGCGTCGAAACCACGATCGTGCCGGACGCCACGGTGACCGGTGCGGCCACCGGCGACACCGTGCACCTGCTGGCCGAATTGATCGACAACGCGCTGCGCTATTCGCCGCCGGGGTCGCCGGTCCGGGTTTCGGCCGTGCAGACCGACGATGCGGGGGTGCGGGTCGAGATCAGCGACACCGGCCTGGGCATGACCGACGCCGATCTGCGGATCGCCAACATGCGGTTGGGCGCCGACAGTGAGGTCAGTCCCGAGAACGCCCGCCACATGGGTCTTTTCGTGGTCAGCCGGTTGGCCCAGCGCCACGGCATCGACGTCCAACTGCGGGCGACGGGGCGCTCCGGCATCACCGCCGAGGTGTATCTGCCGCCGAGCCTGCTGGTCGGTGCCGCGGGTCAGACCGAACTTCCGCGGCGGGGCGCGCCCACGCTGACGCTCGCCGCCGGGGACACGGCCGACGCCGAGGAGTCCACGGACGTGGCCGACATCACCCGACGCAATGGGGCGGCGACCAGCGAGGCCACGGTGTCGCTGCTGCCGCAGCGCAAGCCGGGGTCCAGCGGCATCACCGGCGCCCCGGAGCAGCCGTCGACCCCTGCCGCTGAGCCACCGGAGCCGGCGGCCGAGGCACCGGAGCCGCAGCGCGAGCTGCCGCGGCCGTGGTGGGAGAAGGACGTCGGGCAAGCGGTGGAGGAGTCGGCGCCGGCAGCGCCGTCGAACACCTCGGCGTACTTCTCCTCCCGCAACCGTGCCAGTGCCGAGCCGCCGGCCCCGTCACGGGACATCGGGGCCCTGCCCGACCTGCGGGATATGGACGCGCTGGCCGCCGAACTGGCGGCCCCGCCGGCCGGATCCTCGGAGGACCTGATCTACCAGCGGATGCTGTCGGAATGGCTGGTCGACCCGCACGAGTTGGCCCGCAGCGCCGACCTGGACTGGAAGACGGTGTGGGACCACGGCTGGTCGGTGGCCGCCGAGGTGGAGAACGTGCCGGTCGCCTCCCACACCGAACAGGGTCTGCCGGTGCGTGAACCCGGCGCCCGGTTGGTGCCCGGCGCGGCCAACGCCGAGCCGGCACCGGGCGCCAATGGCACGGCCAACGGAGCCGACCAGCGGTACCCGGTAGCATCAAACGGCGGGTTCGGAACCGGGTACAAACCTCGGCACGAGGCCCGGGACCGAGACCCCGACGCGATCCGTGCTTCTATCAGCAGTCATTTCGGCGGCGTGCGGCGAGGACGTTCGCACGCCCGACAGACAAGTCAAGGATCTGATCACGAATGACGTACCCGTCGCGCCAATCGGACAACTCACTGGATTGGCTGGTCTCCAACTTCGCCCGCGACGTGCCCGGGGTATCCCACGCGGTGCTGGTCTCCGTGGACGGGCTGCTGGTCGCGGCCAGTGAGCACCTGCCGCCCGACCGCGCCGACCAGCTGGCCGCGGTCTCCTCGGGGCTGGCCAGCCTGGCCACCGGCGCCGCGCAGCTGTTCGAAGGCGGCCAGGTGCTGCAGTCGGTGGTGGAGATGGAAAACGGCTATCTGCTGCTGATGCGGGTCGGTGACGGATCGCATCTGGCGACGCTGGCCGCCACCTCCTGCGACATCGGTCAGATCGGCTACGAGATGGCGGTCCTCGTCGAACGAGTAGGCAGCGTGGTGCAGTCGTCACGACGCGCGCCGCTGCACTCGTGAAGCCCTCGTGAGCCGCTATGGACAACCACGAGTTGCCGGAACCCGCAGCTGAGGCGAGCCTGGTCCGCCCGTACACTCTGACCGCCGGGCGCACCAACACCAACGTCGAGCTTCCCCTGGAAGCGCCGGTGCAAACCCTGCAGTCGGCGCTGTTTCACCGTTGGCCACCGAACGATACGCGAGGCAGGATCGTCCAGCTGTGCACGAAGAGCCCGTCGGTCGCCGAGATCTCGGCGCGGTTGGATTTGCCGCTGGGTGTCGCGCGCGTCCTGGTCGGCGATCTGGTCACGTCGGGATACCTTCGGGTACGCCGGACGTTGGATGACCGTTCGACCCGCGACGAACGCCGCGAACTCATAGGAAGGACGCTCCGTGGCCTACGAGCACTCGGATAGGCGGGACGCCGCCTCGACGAAGATCGTCATCGCGGGCGGGTTCGGTGTCGGCAAGACCACGTTCGTCGGCGCGGTTTCGGAGATCATGCCGCTGCGCACCGAGGCTATCGTCACCGATGCCTCCGCCGGCGTGGACGCGTTGGACGCGACCCCCGACAAGCGCACCACCACGGTGGCGATGGACTTCGGCCGGATCACCCTGGACGAGGACCTGGTGCTGTACCTGTTCGGGACGCCCGGCCAGCGACGGTTCTGGTTCATGTGGGACGACTTGGTGCGCGGCGCCATCGGCGCCATCGTTTTGGTGGACTGTCGGCGGCTGCAGGACAGCTTCGCCGCCGTGGACTTCTTCGAGCACCGCAACCTGCCGTTCCTGATTGCGGTCAACGAATTCGACGGCGCGCCACGGTATCCGGTCGCCGAAGTGCGTAAGGCGTTGACGCTGCCCGACCACATCCCGGTGATCACCGTCGACGCGCGGGACCGCAAGTCCGCGACCGACGCCCTGATCGCGGTAAGCGAATACGCGCTGACCAGCCTGGCGCCCAGCTGACCGTGCCGCAGTGGGCCGACCGCGAGTTTGTCGGTCACGATTTCCGCGACGAGGACCTGTCCGGGCTGCACACCGAGCGTGCGGTGTTCGACGAATGTGATTTCAGCGGGGTCAATCTCGCCGAATCGCAACACCGGGGCTCCGCGTTCCGCAACTGCCGATTCGAGCGAACGTCGCTGTGGCACAGCACGTTTGTTCAGTGCAGCATGCTGGGTTCGGTGTTCGTGCGCTGCCGGCTGCGACCGCTGACGCTGGACGAGGTGGACTTCACGCTGGCCGTGCTCGGCGGGAACGACTTGCGGGGTGTCGATCTGAGCGGCTGCCGGCTACGGGAGGCCAGCCTGGTGGAAGCCGACCTGCGTAAAGCCAAGCTGCGGGGCGCCGACCTGACCGGCGCGCGCACCATCGGCACCCGGCTCGACGAGGCCGATCTGCGCGGCGCGCGCATCGACCCGACGGTGTGGACCACCGCGTCGTTGACCGGGGCGCGCATCGACATCACCCAAGCGTTGGCGTACGCGGCCGCGCACGGGCTGCGGTTGGACTCGTCGACCGACGGCTAAGCCCGCTTTAGCGCTTGAGCCGGATGTTCCACCACACGATGCCGGTGTAGAGCACCGACAGCACGCACAGCATGGCCATGTCGAGCCACCAGATGCCCTTGGTGTGGTTCCACAGATGGTCTTTCGGGATCTGCTGGACGTCAAGCGGCGGGGTGCACCCCTTCGGCGCCACCGGGTTTGGGGCCGCGGCGGTTGGCTTCGGCATGCAATCCTGGGGGATCGCGTCATGGTGCAGCAGGTGGTTGAAGTCGATGGTCGAGGCGCCCGCGGCGTAGCCCCACCGTGCCGGCGTCACCCACGACATCTGGTCCAGCCCGAGCCGGCCGGTCACCGGGATCATGCCGCCGCACAACACCAGCTGCGACATGATCGACACCACCAGCATCGGCATGATCTGCTCGTTGGACTTGGCGAACGACGACAGCGCCAACCCGAGGACCGCCGAGGCCACGCAGCAGCCGGCGACGGTGAGGTAGAGCGCAAAACTGGCGCTGCCGAACATCGGATTCGCGGGATCGGGCGCCTTCTTGCCGATCAACACGATGCTCGTCGCAATTGCCGCCTGCGCGATCGCGAACACGCAGAACACCGCGATCTTGGCCAGCAGGTAGGCGGGGGTCGACAGACCCACCGCTTGTTCTCGCTTGAAGATGGGGCGCTCGCCGATCAGGTCACGGATGGTCAGCGCGGTACCCATGAAGACGGCACCGATAGTGAGCAGCACCATGATGTACTGCGGTTCGGTGGGCGCGTCCGACCCCGGCATGCCAAGGCCCCCGTCACCTTTCACGGTCAGCGACAGCGAACCCATGATGAACGGCAGCACCGCCAAAAAGACGGTATAGCCGCGGTCGGAGATGATCAGCCGCACCTGACGGCGCGCGATCGTGGACAACTGTTTTCGCACGCTGGTCGCCGCGGCTTTGCCGAGGTCGGCCGGCGGTGTCTCGGCGACCGCGACCGAGGACCGCTGATGTCCGCTGCGTTCCAGGAACCGCCGGTTGGCTTCGTCGGGGTCGGCGCCCACGTTGGCGAAGATGTCGGCCCAGTTCCGGGTGCCCAGCGCGGTCTCCACCTGGTCGGGCGGACCGAAGAAGGCGGTCTTACCGCCGGGCGCCATCAGCAGGATTTGGTCGCAGACGTCCAGGTAGGACACCGAGTGGGTGACCACCAGCACCACGCGGCCGGCGTCGGCCAGCCCACGCAGCATCAGCATCACCTGCCGGTCCAGCGCCGGGTCCAGCCCCGAGGTCGGCTCGTCCAGGATCAGCAGCGACGGCCCGGTCAGCAGCTCCAACGCCACCGAGGCGCGTTTGCGCTGGCCGCCGGAGAGCTTCTCCACCCGGGTGTCGGCGTGCTTGGTCAGCTCCAGCTCTTCGAGCACCTGGGCCACGGCCTGGTCGCGGTCGGCTTTGCTGCTGTCGGGCGGCAGCCGCAGCTCGGCGGCATACCCCAACGCCTGGTTCACCGTCAGCTGGCGGTGCACCACATCGTCCTGCGGGACCATCCCGATCCGGCTGCGCAGCGAGGCGTATTCGGTGTGGATGTTGTGACCCTCGAACAGCACCGACCCGGCGCTGGGGGAGGTGTAGCCGGCGATCAGCCGCGACAACGTCGACTTGCCGGCACCGGAGCCGCCGATGATGGCGGTCAGGGTGCCGGGGCGGGCGGTCAACGTGATGTTGTTGAGGAGCCGCTTGCCGCCCTCGACGTCGAAGCAGACGTCGCGCACCTCCAGGCCGCCGGTGCGGGTGGCGGCCTCGGTGCGGCGCACCAAGGTGCCACCGGTGAAGGTCAGGTCGACGTTGCCGATCGTGACCACGTCGCCCTCGTTGAGGATCGCCGACCCGATCCGGGTGCCGTTGACGAACGTCCCGTTGATGCTGCGGCTGTCCCGGATCTCGGTGCCCAGCGGGGTTGGCACCAGCATCGCGTGATGCCGGGAGGCCAGCACGTCGGAGATGACGATGTCGTTGTCGGTGGCCCGGCCCAGGGTCAGCGCGCCGGACGGCGCCTCGGGTGCCGCCGCGCCCGGACGCAGGATGTCCATCATCTTCGTCGCGAAGTTGCCGACCTCCGGCGGCTTGGCCGCGGCCGGGGCCATCCGGGTGGCCGGCTGC
>NZ_MLQM01000064.1:0-25230 GCF_001854525.1 Mycobacterium talmoniae | reverse complement strand
GATGCCGCGGTGCCGAAGAACACCGGCGCGATCCAGGCGCTGTGGGCCTCACCGGTCGGATCGATGCTCTACGACAACGCCCAGGCGGTGTCGCGCCGGGCGGGCGCCGCCCGGGGGCGCCCCCCCGCGAAATGCGAGCGGCGCTGGAACCCGCGGAGGGATGGGGACGCGCCGGGGGAGGCCCGGGGAGTGGGGGCCCTGCCGTACCCGCCCAACTCCCCCAAAAGGCCGGGCGAGCCCAAAGGGGTGCAGCCCAGCCGAAATCCCGACCGCAAGACACCCGCCGGTGGGTGACGTCACAACCCGAGTGGCGGTGTAGCGGTAAGAACTTTGATGCACTAATCTATGGCGACGGTAAGAGCGACGGTAAGGGCTTACCGACGCAGCACCCGGCCGCGGACACCAGTGGGATGTCGACCGTAACGGACAACCCGTTCGCGGCTCGAGGGTGGGCGGGCACACAACGAGAGGGCTGAGGTTTTCGATGTTCCGCGTTTTCAGGCGCGCGTGGATGCCGCTGCTCATCGTGGCGGTGGTCGCCGTGGGCACGTTCACGGTGTACCGGGTCCGTGGCTACTTCGGCGCCGGCGGAGCCGGCCACGCGGGCGAGGTGTTCGAGGATACCAAGCCGTTCCACCCCAAGGTCGTGGTCTATGACATCTTCAGCCCGAACGGAACCGCCGCCGACATCAACTACCTGGACCTCAACGCCAAACCGCAACGCCTCGACGCCGCCGCCCTGCCGTGGTCGCTGACGTTGAAGACCACCGACCCCGCGGTGAGTCCCACCCTGCTGGCGCAGGGCCACAGCGACACCATCGGCTGCCGGATCACCGTCGACGGCGTGGTCAAGGCTGAAAGGATCTCGCACGAGATGAACGCCTACACCTTCTGCATTGTGAAGTCGGCATGAGCGCGCCGATGGACGCCCCGACCGAAGGCTTGGAGCTGCCCGGACAGGCCGCCCAGGGTGCTATCGCCCGGTGGATCCGCCGCTTGTCGGTGCCGATCATCCTCATCTGGCTGGCGGGCACGGTCATCTTGAACGTCGTCGTGCCCCAGCTCGACGAAGTCGGCGAGATGCGCTCGGTGTCGATGAGCCCCCAGGACGCGCCGTCGATGATCTCGATGAAGGAAGTCGGCAAGGTCTTCCAGAAGTTCGACTCCGACAGCTCGGCGATGGTGGTGCTGGAAGGTGAACAGCCGCTGGGCGACGCGGCGCACCACTACTACGACGAACTGGTGGCCAAGTTCCGGGCGGACAAAAAGCACGTCGAGAACGTCGAGGACTTCTGGAGCGACCCGCTGACCGCCTCGGGGTCGCAGAGCCCGGACGGTAAAGCCGCCTACGTCCAGGTGTATCTGGCGGGTAACCAGGGCGAGAGCCTGGCCAACGAGTCCGTCGAAGCGGTCCAGGACATCATCAAGAACACTCCGGCACCGCCCGGGGTCAAGGCGTACGCCACCGGCGGCGCGCCCCTGACCGCCGATCAGCGCATCGCCGGTGACCGCAGCCTCAAGCTGATCACCGGGCTCACCTTCGTGGTGATCATCACCATGCTGTTGTTCGTCTACCGCTCGATCATCACGGTGCTACTGGTGCTGTTGATGGTGGTGCTGGAATTGGCTGCGGCCCGCGGCGTGGTCGCATTTCTTGGTTACTACCGGATCATTGAGCTGTCCACGTTCGCAGTGAACCTGCTGGTGATGCTGGCCATCGCCGCCTCGACCGACTACGCGATCTTCCTGTTCGGCCGATATCAGGAAGCCCGCGGCGCCGGTGAGGACCGAGAAACCGCGTTTTACACCATGTATCGCGGCACCGGGCACGTGATCCTGGGTTCGGGCCTGACGATTGCCGGTGCGACGTTCTGTCTGCACTTCACCCGGTTGCCGTACTTCCAGACCCTGGGTGTGCCGCTGGCGATCGGCATGATCGTGGTGGTGTTCGCCGCGCTGACCCTGGGGGCGGCGGTCGTGGTGGCGGCCAGCCACTTCGGCCTGTTGGATCCCAAGCGGCAGATGCGGATTCGCGGCTGGCGCAAGGTCGGCGCGCTGGTCGTCCGGTGGCCCGGCGCGGTGCTGGTGGCCACGATCGCGGTCTGCCTGGTCGGGCTGCTCGCCTTGCCCGGCTACCGCACCGACTACAACAACCGCCATTACCTGCCCGCCGACATCCCCGCGAATGTGGGGTATGCGGCCGCGGACCGGCATTTCTCCCAGGCCCGGATGAACCCGGAGATGTTGCTGATCGAAACCGATCACGATCTGCGCAACCCGGCCGACTTCCTGGTGATGGACAAGGTGGCCAAGGCCGTCTTCCGGGTGCACGGTATCGGGCGGGTGCAGACCATCACCCGGCCGCAGGGCACCCCGATCAACCACTCGACGATTCCGTTCTCGATCAGCATGCAGGGCACCGGTCAGACGCTGAACAACAAGTACATGCAAAACCTGATGGACAACATGCTGGTGCAGGCCGACGAGATGCAGAAAACGATCAACACCATGCACCAGATGATGGACATCACCACGCAGATGGCGGCGACCACGCACAACATGGTCACCAAGATGCACAACATGGTCACCGACGTGGCGTTGTTGCGGGACAAGATCGCCGATTTCGACGACCAATTCCGGCCGATCCGCAACTACTTCTATTGGGAGCCGCACTGCTTCGATATCCCGATGTGCTGGGCGCTGCGGTCGATTTTCGACGCGATCGACGGCGTGGATCAGATGACCGGGGACATCGAGGACATCCTGCCGGACATGGACAACCTCGACCGCCTGATGCCGCAGATGGTGGCGCTGATGCCGCCGATGATCTCCACCATGGAGACCATGAAATCCCTGATGCTGACCATGCGTTCCACCCAGGCCGGCCAGCAGGACATGACGCAGGAGATGCAAAAGAACTCCAGCGCCATGGGGCAGGCGTTCGACGACGCGAAAAACGACGACTCGTTCTACTTGCCGCCGGAAGCGTTCGACAACCCCGACTTCAAGCGCGGGTTGAAGATGTTCGTGTCGCCGGACGGTAAAGCGGTCCGGATGATCATCTCGCACGAGGGCGATCCGATGTCGCCGGAAGGCATCTCGCACATCGACCCGATCAAGCTCGCCGTGCACGACGCGCTGAAGGGCACGCCGTGGGAAGGCTCCAAGGTGTTTCTGGGTGGCACCGCGGCCATGTTCAAGGACATGCAGGACGGCTCCAACTACGACCTGATCATCGCCGGGATCTCGTCGCTGTGCCTGATCTTCATCATCATGCTGGTGGTCACCGGAAGTGTGGTGGCCGCGGCGGTGATCGTGGGGACCGTGCTGCTGTCGCTGGGCACCTCGTTTGGGATCTCGGTGCTCATCTGGCAGCACCTCGTCGGGCTCAATCTGCACTGGATGGTGCTGGCGATGTCGGTCATCATCTTGTTGGCCGTCGGCTCCGACTACAACCTGCTGCTGGTGTCCCGGTTCAAAGAGGAGATCCATGCCGGGCTGAAAACCGGCATCATCCGCTCGATGGGCGGCAGTGGATCCGTTGTGACGTCGGCCGGTCTGGTGTTCGCGTTCACCATGATCTCGATGGTGATCAGCGACCTGCGCATCATCGGACAGGTCGGTACCACCATCGGGTTGGGTCTACTCGTCGACACCCTGGTGATCCGGTCGTTCATGACGCCGTCGATCGCGGCGCTGCTCGGGCCGTGGTTCTGGTGGCCGCAGCGGGTGCGCACCCGGCCGGCGACACCGGTGCCGCAGCGGCAACCGCAGGAGGCCGTGGCCGTTCGGTAACAGCGGCCCGGCCACCGCGGTAGGCGCTCTCGGCGCGCCCCCGGCGCTACCCTGGCGCGGCGAGATCGGCTGGGGTGGGTGCGGTTTCGCGTCGCTGACCCGGTCTGGCCTGCGCTGGCGCCGCCGAGACTGTATCCACGGCGTCGAGGCTGAATTGGCGGCACCGAGACTGTATCTACGGCGGCGAGACTGCAGCTGTGGCCCCGAGACTGCACACAGCGCATCGAGACTGAGGCTACGGCGCCGAGACTGTACTCAGGGCGGGGATTTTCGAGAAAATACGCACTGGACGCAGTCTCGACGCCGTCACTTCAGCCTCGGTGCCGTCAGCTCAGTCTCGGTGCCGTGGATGCAGTCTCGAAGCCGCCAGCTCAGTCCCGACGCGCTGAGCCCAACATCGACGCCTCCAGCGCAGGCGGGAGGTCCTACCGCCGATCCGATGACACGGGCAGCTCGGCGGTGACCGCATCGTCGACGGCCGCGTCCTTGGACGGTACCGGCGTCGGTCGTGCCGGCCGGGACCGCACGTTCATCGGCCACCAGAACCAGCGTCCCATCAGCGCCGCGATCGACGGGGTCATGAAGGAGCGCACGATCAACGTGTCGAACAGCAACCCGAGCCCGATCGCGGTCCCCACCTGAGCGATGACGCGCAGGTCGCTGACCACCATCGAGGCCATGGTGAAGGCGAACACCAGTCCCGCCGAGGTCACCACCTTGCCGGTACCGCCCATCGCGCGGATGATGCCGGTGTTGAGCCCGGCATGGATCTCCTCTTTGAACCGGGACACCAGCAGCAGGTTGTAGTCCGAGCCGACCGCCAACAGGATGATCACCGACATCGCCAGCACCATCCAGTTCAATTCGATGCCGAGAATGTACTGCCAAATCAACACCGACAGACCGAACGAGGCGCCCAGCGACAGCGCGACCGTCCCCACGATGACCAGTGCGGCGACGAAACTCCGCGTGATGATCAGCATGATCATGAAGATCAGGCACAGCGCCGAAATCCCGGCGATCATCAAGTCGTACTTGTTGCCTTCGCTGATGTCTTTGAACGTCGCCGCGGTGCCGGCCAGCGAGATCGTGGCGTCCTCCAGCGGCGTGCCTTTCACCGCCTCGACCGCGGCCTCTTTGATCGGATCGACATGGGCGATGCCCTCGGCGGTCATCGGGTTGCCGCGGTGGGAGATGATCATCCGGACCGCTTTGCCGTCCGGCGACAGGAACATCTTCAGGCCGCGCTTGAAGTCGGGGTTGTCGAAGACCTCCGGCGGCAGGTAGAACGAGTCGTCGTTTTTGGCGGCGTCGAACGCCTGCCCCATCGCCGTCGAATCCTTGCTCATCTCGTCCATTTGGTCGTACATGCCCGACATGGTGCTGTGCATGGTCTGCATCATCACCTGCATGTTGGACATGGTTTCGATCATCGGCCCGAACTGCGCGACCATCTGCGGCATCAGCGCATCCATCCGGTCCATGCTGCCGATCATGTGATCCATCGAGTCGGTCATCACATCGATCCCGTCGATGACGTCGAAGATCGACCGCAGCGACCAGCAGATCGGGATGTCGTAGCAGTGCGGCTCCCAATAGAAGTAGTTGCGGATGGGTCGCCAGAAGTCGTCGAAGTCGGCGACGTGGTCGCGCATCTCGTGGATGGTGCCCTGCAACTCGTGCATTTCACCGACCATGTCGTGGGTGATGCCGGACAGCTCGGTCATCAACGCATACATGTGCTTCATGGTCTGGACGGTCTTGCCCATTTCCTCGGACTGCTTTTCCATGTCGGCCATGCGGTCCTTCATCAGCTTCATGTTCTGCAGCTGGCCCACGCCCTGCATGCTGATCAGGAACGGGATCGAGGTGTGTTCGATCGGGGTGCCCTGCGGTCGGGTGATCGCCTGCACCCGGGAGATGCCGGGCACCTGGAACACGGCCTTGGCGATCTTGTTGATGACCAGGAAGTCCGCCGAATTCCGCATGTCGTGGTCGGTTTCGATCAGCAGCATCTCCGGGTTCATCCGGGATTGATTGAAGTGCCGATCGGCGGCCGCAAACCCTTGGTTGGCCGGAATGTCTTGGGGGATGTATTTGCGGTCGTCGTAGTTCGGCGTGTATCCGGGCAGCGCCGCCAGCCCGACAATGGCGATCGCCAACGAGGCGGCCAGGACGGGGGCGGGCCAACGCACGATCATGGTGGCCACCCGTCGCCAGCCGCGGGTGCTCATTTTGCGTTTGGGGTCGAACAGGCCGAACCGGCCGCCGACCGCAATCGCCGCCGGCCCCAGCGTGAGCGCCACCGCGACACCCACCAAGATGCCCACGGCGCAGGGCACACCCAGGGTTTGGAAGTACGGCATCCGGGTGAAGCTCAGGCAGTACGTCGCGCCGGCGATGGTCAGGCCCGAACCCAGGATCACGTGGGCGGTCCCGTGGAACATGGTGTAGTACGCCGATTCTCGGTCTTCGCCGGCCTGGCGCGCCTCTTGATAGCGGCCGAAAAGGAAGATGCCGTAGTCGGTCCCGGCCGCGATCGCCAGCGAGGTCAGCAGGTTGGTCGCGAACGTCGACAAGCCGATCACGTGATAATGGCCGAGCATCGCGACGATGCCGCGGGCGGCGGACAGTTCGAGCCCCACCATGACCAGCAGGACGATCACGGTGATGATCGAGCGGTAGACCAACAGCAGCATGGTGATGATCACCACGAACGTCACGACGGTGATCTTCACCATGGTCCGGTCACCGGCGTGCTGCACGTCGGCCTGCAGCGGGCCGAAACCGGTGACGTAGACCTTGACCCCGTTCGGCGGCGTCGTCTCGTCGACGATCTTTCGAACCGCCTCGGCGGATTCGTTCGCTAACGACTCCCCCATATTTCCGGCGAGGTTCAGCTGAACGTAGGTGGCCTTGCCGTCCTTGCTTTGCGCCGCCGACTCGGTGAGCGGGTCTCCCCAGAAGTCCTGAATGTGCTGGACGTGTTTGGTGTCCGCCTCCAGCCGTTTCATCAAGTCGGCGTAGTACTTGTGGGCGTCGGCACCCAGCGGTTGATCGCCCTCCAGCACGATCATGGCGATGTTGTCGGAATCGGATTCCTTGAACACCTTGCCCATCCGCTCCATCGCCTGTACCGACGGCGCGTCCTTGGGGCTCATGGACACCGTGTTGGCTTTCGCCACCTCTTCCAGTGGCGGCACGGCGGTATTGACGAAGAACACGATGCCCAGCCAGATCAGCAGGATGGGCACCGCCAGCCGGCGGATCCACCGGGCCAGCGAGTCCGTCGCATACGCGGTGCGCGGGGGCAGGATGCTCATGCCGACTTCGCGAAGCAGTAGATGTAGGCGTTCACTTCGTGTGAGGTCCTCTCGTCTTTGACTTCACCGTTGGCAGTGATCCGACAGCCCAGGACGTTGCTATTGCCTTGCGCCAGAATGTTGCCCGTCATCGACGGAGCGTTCGTGATGATTGTGAACGACCACGGCACCTCGGCGCCGTTGACCTGGTGGGGTTGCCCTTCCTGGTCGATGTAGTTGATGTCGGCGATGGTGCCCGGCGGTCCGAATATCTCGTACGTCACGTGTTTGGGGTCGGAATTGACGTCGTCGTCCGACATGCTGCCGGCGTAGGTCTCCAGCTTGTGGGACCCGAAGATGCCGCGGATCCGCATCACGGCGAAGCCAGCGACGACGAGGACCACCACCATGATCAACGGTATCCACACCCGGGTCAGCACCCGGAAGACCACCCGGTCCATTACCTGACCTCCTCCGGCTCACCGGTTACCGATGCTGATTGCGGCAGTCCGCGGCGAAGTTGGGCGTAGCCATCGCGAACCGCGTCGGCCAGGATCGCCCGCGGCGGCGCCCCCTCGTTGCCGCCGTTGATGTGCAGCTCAAGGACGGCCCGAGCGATCGCCCCGGTGGCGTGATAGACCAGCCGCGGGTATAGGTCGACGTCGGGATCGGTGCCGCTGCGCCGGCCGATCTCGGCGAGCATCGCGTCGGTCTTGGAGTCCGACAGCGCTACATGCCGAGCGATCAACGCGGGATGGTCGGCCATCAGCCGGGTCACCGCGATCATCCACTCCAGGCCGTCGGCGGATTCGACGAAGCCGATCAGGATGGACTCCAGCGAGTCCAGCACCGGTTCCTCGGGACTGCGCTGGCCAAACGCCTCGACCAGGTCCTGCACCGACTTATCCAGCATGAACAGGACGGCGTCTTCCTTGTTGGAAAAGTAGTTATGGAACGTCCGTGTCGAGACCCCGGCGGCCTCGGCGATGGCTTCGGCGGTCGTCGCGTCCAGGCCCCGATCGATCGTCAATTCCAAAGCGGCCCTGCTCAACGCCTCTTTGGTGGCAAATTTTTTGCGCTCGCGCAGCCCGATCTCCGACACGACGCCAAACCTGCCTTATCTTGCGGAGTCATGCAAGTTTTCAGGATACTGCAAGGATGTGTCGTACGCCACTCCCCGTCGGTACCGTGATCTGGCACACACCAATTCGGCATTGCGGTAGTCGTGCAGCCCCCGCGAACCACGCCGGTGGCTTCCCGCCGTCGAAGAGGCCACAATGCTGGGACGGTCCGGCGCGGTCGGATCGCGACAACAACAGAGGAGCAGCGTGGTGAAGCGTGAAGTGGTGGTTGCCGTGGCCGGATTGACGGTCGTGGTCGCCGGCCTGTCCGGGTGTTCGAAGGGCTCCAAAGCCGAGGCCAAAGTCACCGTCGGCGGGCAGGAACAGCACGTGCAGGGCGGCGTTCAATGCGCCAGCCACGACGGATCGCTGGCCATCACCATCGGCGACGCCAACACCACCGGGGTGGTCGCCACGCTCAGTGACGCCGACTCCCCCGAGCTGCTCAGCGTGGTGTTCGGTGATGTCGACGGCTCCCAGCTCATGTACGCGCAGGACATGCCGGTGTCGGGTACCGCAACCGAAACCAAGGCGAGCAAGGACGGTAAGCACTACAAAATTGCCGGTACCGCCAGCAAGTTGGACACCGTCGCGAACCCGGAGAGCAAACCGTTTGAGATCGACGTGACGTGCCCGTAGCCGAGCACATTACCCGCTCAGCACGCTGCCTGAAGGCGATCCAGAACGGGCACTTGCCCTTTCAGTAGCTTGATCCTCGCCTGCGCGAGGGTGAACCAGCCGACCCGATCCACCTCCGGGAATTGCCGCACCCGCCCGGAACCTTTGGGCCACTCCATCTCGAAGGTGTTGCTGTGCGCGTCGGTGAGGTCCAGATCGCCGGCCACCGCGAAGACGGCCAGGTGCTTTCCGCTCGGCTGGCGCAGCGAGCCGAGGTCGGTTCGGGGCCCCGGCGGCGGGGCCAACCCGACCTCCTCGGCGAACTCGCGCTGCGCGGCGTGCCAGGGGTCTTCGCCGGCGGTGTATTCCCCCTTCGGGATGGACCAGGCGCTGTCGTCCCTGCGCGCCCAAAACGGGCCGCCCGGATGGGCGAGCAGCACCTCGACGGTGCCGTGCGTCGTCCGGTAAAGCAGCAGGCCCGCACTGAGTTTCGGCACCGGGTTAGGCGCCGACCGCGCGTTCCAGGTCTTTGAGCGCGGTTTCCAGGTGCCCGAGCAGTCGCTGCAGGTGGGGGATCGAGCGTCGGCAGCCGACCAGACCGAAGTCCAGGTTGCCGGCGTTGTTCACCAGCGTGATGTTCAACGCCTGCCCGTCCAGCGCGATGGACAGCGGGTAGTTGCCGTCCAGCCGAGCGCCGCGCCAATACATCGGCTCGACCGGGCCCGGCACGTTGGAGATGACGATGTTGAACGGCGGCCGCGTCGAGGACACGAAGCCGGGGATTGCCGCCAGGGCCAGCGGGGCCATGTTGAGCGCGGACAGCGCCAGCGCCTGCGCCCGCGGCAGTTCGGCGAACACCTTCTTATTGCGGCGCATGGATTCGCTGATGGTCTGCAGGCGTTGGGCGGGATCCTCGGTGTCGGTGCCCAGATTGCACAGGATGGTTCCCACCATATTGCCGCCGCTGTCGGCCTCGGCCTCGGTGCGCAGGCTCACCGGCACCATCGCCACCAACGGCGCGTCCGGCAACGCGTTCTGCTCGGCCAGGTAGTACCGCAACGCCCCGGCGCACATCGCCAGCACGACGTCGTTGACGGTCACCCCGGCGGCCCGCTTGACGGCCTTGACCCGATCCACCGACCAGGACTGCGCCGCGCAGCGCCGCGCGCCGCCGATCTTGACGTTGAACATGGTGCGCGGCGCCGCGAACGGCAGGGTCAGCTGCTGCTCGAACAGCGCGGCGCGGGCCAGCGACACCGTCGAAGGCCCCAGCGCCGCAACACTTCCCACCGTTCCGGTCAGCGCCTGCAGCAGGGACGCGCCGCTGGGCTGGGGTCGCCGCCGGCGCGGCAGGCTCCACGGGGTGCGCAGCTGCGGGTCGCGCGGATCCGTCGACAGCGTGCGCTGCACCAGTCGCAGCGCCGAGACACCGTCGACCAGCGCGTGGTGAAACTTCACGTAGACCGCGAACCGGCCGTCGTTGAGCCCCTCCACCACATGGGTTTCCCAGAGCGGGCGGTGCCGGTCCAGGAGGCTGCCGTGCAGCAGCGAGGTCAGCTCGAGCAGGTCGCGCACCCGGCCCGGCACCGGCAGCGCCGATCGGCGCACGTGATAGTCGACGTCGATGTCGTCGTCATAGGACCACCCCACGTTGGCGATCCCACCCAGCACCGTCGCCGGTCGCTGCCGGAACGTGGGTTGAAAGTCCTGGTGGGTGATCATGTCGTGGTAGATCTCGCCGACGAATTCCGGCCCGGCGCCCGGCGGCGGCTCGAACAGCATCAAACCCCCCACGTGCATGGGGTGCTCGCGGGTTTCGGCCAGCAGGAAGATCGAATCCGTCGGCGTCATCAGCTTCATGACTCACTCCCTACCCGTGCGCATGCTCGGCCATCGCGTCGCGCAACGTTGGCATTTCCCCGCCGCGTCAGCCCCATAACGATTCCACAAATGTGCTGCGCAAGCGGTCGGATCACCTAACGATGAAATGGCAACTAGTGGCCGTTCCTAGCACGGAGGTCGACATGGATGCTCGCAAACTGTTCGCCGAGTGCCTCGGCACCGCGATCCTGGTGTTCGTCGGGGTCGGCGTCGCGACGTTATCGTTTGGCGACTGGGGCCGGGGTCTGCTCATCGACGGCGCCGCCGGCTGCAGCGTCGCGGCCGGCGTGGTGGCCACCGCGCTCGCGTTCGGGCTGGTCATGCTGATCCTGGCCTATGCGCTGGGCCCGATCTCGGGGGCGCATGTCAATCCGGCGGTCACCATCGGGTTCGTCAGCAGCGGCCGGATGTCGATCGTCGAGGGCATCGGCTACTGGGTCGCGCAGTTCGTCGGCGCCATCATCGGCGCGGCGGCCCTGTACGGCATCTTCCATTCCAGCTCGCTGTACTCGGCGAACCAGACCGGGCTGGGCACCGACGGCTGGGCCGACCATTCCCAGGTCAGCATTGGGTGGGCCGGCGCCTTCGCCGCCGAGGCGGTGCTGACCTTCATCTTCGTGCTGGTCGTTTTGTCGGTCACCTCCCGGATCGGGAACACGACGGCGGCCGCGCTGGCGATCGGGCTGGCGCTGGGGACCGTGCACCTGCTCGGCATCCCGCTGACCGGCACCGGGGTGAACCCGGCCCGCAGCCTGGGCCCGGCCATCCTGGTCGGCGGGGACGCGCTGGGTCAGCTGTGGCTGTTTATCGTGGCGCCGCTGGTCGGCGGCATCGTGGCGGCCGTGACCCACCTGTACCTGGTGCCGCGCAATGCCGAGGAGAGGGCCGGGGACGAGGAGCAGGTATCCGGATGACGGGCTTGCGCGGACAGTCGTGAAATACCGACACCTACATCTACCTGCGTAGATGTAGGTGTCGTTTATGTCGGTGGCGGAGGGATTTGAACCCTCGGACGGGGGTTACCCGTCACACGCTTTCGAGGCGTGCTCCTTAGGCCGCTCGGACACGCCACCGCCGCACAGCCTACCGAACCGGGGGCGGGTCATCCCAATCGCTGCCGGGCGAAGAACTCCTCCAGCGGTGCGGCGCACTCGTCGGCCAGCACGCCGCCGCGGACCTCCGGCCGGTGGGTGAGCCGGCGGTCGCGGACCACATCCCACAGCGACCCGACCGCCCCGGTCTTGGGTTCGAAGGCGCCGAACACCAGCCGCGCGATCCGTGCCATCACCAGTGCGCCCGCGCACATCGTGCACGGCTCCACGGTGACGGCCAGGGTGGCGCCGGTCAGCCGCCACCCGTCGCCGAGCACCGTCGCCGCCGCCCGCATCGCCAGGATTTCGGCGTGCGCGGTGGGGTCGCCGAGCGCCTCACGGGCGTTGGCGGCGCGGGCCAGGATCGTCCCGTCGGCGCCGACCACCACCGCACCCACCGGCACATCGCGCGGATCCGCGGTGGCCGCCGCCGCCAGCGCAGCGCGGACCAGGTCGTCGTCGCTCACCGACCGAGGCGGTCGAGCACCGCCGACAACTCCTCGGCGAAGCCCATCTCCCGGGCGATCCGACCCAGCTGCTCGTCGGGGTACAGGTCGGTTTCGTCGAGGATGACGCCGAGCACCGCTTCGGGTAGCCCGATATCGGCGAGCAACCCCAGATCACCTTCCTCGAACGGGTCGGCGTCCTCCAGATCCTCCGGGTCGATCTCGGCGTCCAGGTTCTCCAACGCTTCCGCGGCGATGTCGTAGTCCAGTGCGGCGGTGGCGTCCGACAACAGCAGCCGGGTTCCCGCGGGCGCCGGGCGCAGGATGACGAAAAACTCGTCGTCGATGTCGAGCAGGCCGAAAACGGCGCCAGCACTGCGTAATTCGCGCAGCTCGGTCTCGGCGGCAGCCAGACTCGTCAGCGCCTTGGGCCGCATCGCCGTACACCGCCACCGGCCGTCCTCGCGCACCACAGCCACCCCGAAACCGTCCGGCATATCCGCGGACCGGCCCTGCGCCGAGGTTTGCTGTGTTCCCATGGGCGCCTACGCTAGTCGCCCGATACGTCGTTGACCAGCCGATCGTTGGCATCTCGGCACCACCGCGGGCGCCCGGCCCGACGCGGGTTGTGCCAACCTGGACAGGTGGCAAAGACACCGGTGTGCGTGCTGGGGTTGGGGTTAATCGGCGGCTCGGTGCTGCGCGCGGCCGCCGCGGCCGGCCGGGAGGTCTTCGGCTACAACCGCTCGGTGGAGGGGGTGCAGGCCGCCACCGCCGACGGCTTCGACGCCACCGTCGACCTCGATGACGCCTTGGCGCGGGCCGCCGCTACCGACGCGTTGATCGTGCTTGCGGTTCCGGTGCCGGCGCTGCCGATCTTGCTCACCCATATTCGCCGGTCGGCGCCCGACTGTGCGCTGACCGACGTCACCAGCGTCAAAAGCGCGGTGCTCGACGCGGTCACCGCCGCCGAGCTGCGGGCGCGGTTCGTCGGCGGGCACCCGATGGCCGGCACCGCGCAGTCGGGGTGGGCGGCCGGGAACGCCAAATTGTTCACCGGTGCGCCGTGGGTGCTCAGTGTGGACGACCACGTCGACCCCACGGTGTGGTCGACGGTGGCGGCCCTGGCGCTGGACTGCGGCGCGGTGGTGGTGCCGGCCCGATCCGATGAGCACGATGCCGCCGCGGCCGCCATCTCCCATTTGCCGCATCTGCTCGCCGAGGCCCTCGCCGTCACCGCCGGCGAGGTTCCGCTGGCCTTCGCGCTGGCCGCCGGCTCGTTCCGGGACGGCACCCGGGTGGCCGGCACCGCTCCGGATCTGGTGCGCGCCATGTGCGAGGCCAACACCGGGCAGCTGCTGCCCGCATTGGATCGGGCCCTCGAACTGCTCTGCCACGCGCGGGACTCGCTGGCCCAGGCGGGCTCGGTGGCCGAGCTGGTGGAGCCCGGCCATGCCGCGCGAATCCGGTACGAAAGCTTCCCGCGGCACGAGATCATCACCGTCGTGGTCGGCGCGGACAACTGGCGCGAGGAACTCGCCGCCGCGGGTCGGGCCGGCGGGGTGATCAGATCCGCTCTGCCAGTCCTGGATAGTCCACGATGAAGCCGTCGGGATCGACGGTGACCGTGGTGTCGGAGACCGGCGAGCGCAGCTTGATCTTTCCGCCCGCGGCGACGCTGCTGTAGCTGACCATGGCCGCGGTGATGGCCATGTCGGGCAGGCTGAGGTAGATGGTGGGCAGGGTCACCGACCCGGCCCGCTCGTGCAGGCCGGCGCGGCGGATCGGCACCGCGTTGAAGAACGGGCTCCACACCATGTCGATGTCCAGCGCACCGTCGTAGCCGGCCCGGGACTCGCCGCGGGTGTCGGTCACCAGCCACATGTTCTCCTCGTCGCGGGCGATGGAGAGCTGGCGTTCCCGCTCGGCGGTGGTGACGGTCAACCCGAGCCGTTTGGCGGCGCCGGTTTCGTCGGTCTGCAGGTCGTAGTAGGCGCTGAACGCCGGGTGCGGGCCGGTGGCCGCGGCGACGATCCGCCCCCAGGCCTTGATCCGGTTGCCGGACAACTGCACCCGCACCGATTCCATCCGGGCGACATCGGGGGCCCGCCAGGTCAAAATCGCCGGCCAGGTGCCCGGCGTCGGATCGGAGGAGGCTGGACTCACTCGTTTACCGTAAGCGACGGGGTTAGTCGTGCCCAGCGTGGCCGCCCGGCCGACCGCGCCGGTTTAGTCGGCGTGTCCGCGGCGATCTGGTTTATTTCTCCGCGCGAAGCGGTAAGGATGGCAGCATGAGCAGCGATCCCGCACCCGACCCTCGCCCCGAGCCCGACGCCGCTGCCGCGCCGCCGCCCGTACCGGCGGTCCCGTATACCCGCGCGGCGGGGCTGTGGAGCTCGCTGATTCTGGGCTTCCTGATCCTGATCGTGCTGTTGATCTTCATCACCCAGAACCCGAGTTCGGCGGACTTCCAGTTTCTGACCTGGCATTGGAGCCTGCCGCTGGGGGTGGCGATCCTGCTGGCGGCGGTGGGCGGCGGGCTGCTGACCGTGCTGGTCGGCACCGCGCGGATCTACCAGTTGCGCCGCGCGGCGAAGAAACTCTCCGCCCGCCGCTAACGCCCCTACGAGCCCGACAAAGCGCTGAGCCCGCGGGCAATCAGCGGCGCCACCGTCTCCCCCACCCGGTCCGAGCTGGCCTCCTCCGGGTCCCCGGCGGCTTGGCGGCGGCGGAAATCGATGCCGGCGGCGATCACGGCGAGCTTGAAGTAGGCCAACCCCATATAGAAGTCCCAATGCGCCAGCGGCTGGTCGGCGGCCAGCGAATAGCGGTGCGCGAGCTCGTCGGCCGGCGGCAGCAGCGGCGACGTCCAGGCCGCCTGCTCGTCGATGATCAGGTCCAGCGACGGGTCCCGGTACACGCACATCAGCGCCGCGTCCGACAGCGGATCGCCCAACGTCGACATCTCCCAGTCCACCACCGCCCGCACCCGGCCGGGGTCCTCGGCGTCGAGGATGGTGTTGTCGATGCGGTAGTCGCCGTGCACGATCGAGGCCCGGCTCTGCGGCGGCACGGCCTCGGCCAACGCCGTATGTAGTCGGCGCAGGTCGGCGTCGCGCGGGTCGTCGGGCAGCCGGACCAGATCCCACTGCGACCCCCAGCGCCGCACCTGGCGTTCCAGGTAGCCGGCGGGCTTACCGAAGTCGCCCAGCCCGACGGCCTTGGGGTCCACGGCGTGCAGATCGGCCAGCACCTGCACCAAACCGTCGACGCAGGATTCGATGGCGGCTGCGTCGCCCAGCGCTTCCAACTCGCGCCGGCTGCGCACCACCCGGCCGGCCACGTACTCGACCATCTGAAACGGCGCGCCCAGCACCGTGTCGTCGTCGGACATGGTGACCGCCGACGCCACCGGGACCGCGGTGTCGGCGAGCGCGGCGACCACGGTGTACTCGCGGGCCATGTCGTGCGCCGACGGGGTCAGCCCCGCCAGCGGCGGGCGGCGCAGCACCCACTTCGAGGCATCGTCGGCGACCAGGAAGGTCAGGTTGGAGCGACCGCCGGCGATCAGCTCGGCGTGCAGCTCACCGGATCGCGGGATGCCGATCGCACGCAGATGCCGATCCAGGGCGGCCAAATCGAGTCCGGCGAGCCGGTCCGGCGCAGAGGAAGTCACCGGGCTTGTCTACCATCCGCATCGTCACCGAGCAGGCGCTGGTTGCGCGGCAGCAGGTCCCACACGTGTTCGGTGCCGTTGGTGGTCACCACGGTGGCCTGACCGGATCGCGAATACAGCAGCCGGGTCACCGACACGTAGTCGATCGGAAACGACAGCAGGCGCGCGGTGCCCAGGATCTGATGCAGCACCACGTTGATCACCCCGCCGTGGCTGAACACCGCCACGGTGTCCTCGGGATCCGCGGCCGCGACGACGTCGGCGACCGCGGCGTTCACCCGGGCGCAGAAGGCGGCCTCGTCCACGCCGGGAGGCAGGTGCCCGGCCGCCATCCGCGCCCACGCCTCGGGCCGCTCGGTGCGGATCTGCTCGATCGGTATGTAGGCGTGCAGGTCCCGGTCGTATTCGGCGAACCGCTCGTCGACGTCGATGGTCAGGCCGCGGTCCTTGGCGACCGGTTCGGCGGTCTGAATGGCCCGGCGCTGCGGGCTGCTGACCACCCGGCTTACCGGAAACCGCGCCAACGCCTGCGGGAGGCGCTGCGCCTGCTCGATGCCGACGTCGGACAGGTCGGGGTCGGAACCCTCACCGTGCTCGCTGCGCAGCGGCAACGCGTGGCGGACCAAAAGCAACTGCATGCCACCAGCCTTTCACCTTCCGGCCAGCAGCTCGTCGGGGGCTCTGCTGAAATCGACGTCCCAACTGGCACACGGCCCGGCAATCGGCCGGTTTGCGCAGATTCTGACGTCGATCTCAGCAGCCCGGCTTCGGAGAATGCTATTCTCCCTTCGGAGAGTGAGGTGTGCAGATGGGTCAACCGGATGCCGCGGCGTTGGGGCGCTGGCTCGACGCCAACGGGGCGCCCGGCGCCGGCGAGCTGCCGGTGCTTGAGCCACTGTCCGGCGGCTCGCAGAACACGCTGTACCGGGTGCTACGCGGCGGGGAGTCGATGGTGCTGCGGATGCCCGGCGCCCGGGCCGACGCCGCCCGCCTGGACGGCCTGCGCCGGGAGATCCGGCTGGTGCGCGCGCTGTCGGGCACCGACGTGCCGCACGCGGCGTTGATCGCCGCCGACGAGGACGGCGAGCTGCTGGGGTTGCCGTTTTATGTGATGGCCGAGGTGCACGGGTGGAACACCACCGGCGCGTCGTGGCCGGCGCCGTTCGATACCGACGTGGCGGCCCGCCGCGGGCTGGCGTTCGAACTGGTCGGCGGCGCCGCCCGGCTCGGCGGGGTGGACTGGCGGGCCCAGGGGTTAGACGGGTTTGGCCGCCCCGACGGCTTCCACGAACGCCAAGTCGACCGGTGGCTGGCCTTCCTGGACCGCTACCGGGTGCGGGAGTTGCCGGGGCTGGAGGAGGCCGCGGACTGGTTGCGCCGCAACCGGCCCGCGCACTACACCCCGGGCATCATGCACGGCGACTACCAGTTCGCCAACGTGATGTACGCGCACGGCGCGCCGGCGCGGCTGGTCGCGATCGTCGACTGGGAGATGACCACCATCGGCGACCCGCTGCTCGATGTCGGGTGGGCGCTGCTGGGCTATGACGGGGAGAACCCGCGCACCGACGGCTTTTACGCGGACTTGACCGGGATGCCGACCCGCAGCGAGCTGCTGGCGCACTACGAGCAGATCAGCGGGCTGTCGACGGAGAACATCGACTACTACCTGGTGCTGGCGAACTGGAAACTGGGCATCGTGCTGGAAAAGACCTACGCGGCCTCGGTGACCGGCAATAAGGTCGACCCACAGGTCGCGGCGGCGATGGGGCCGATGATCCCGCAGCTCATTTCCCGTGCCGCCGAACTGGCCCGCTCGCTGCCGACGAGAAGGTGACACATGGGCTACGCCGATGCGCTGTTCGACCTGACCGACCGGGTGGTGCTGGTCACCGGCGGCAGCCGCGGTTTGGGCCGCGAGATGGCGTTCGGGGCCGCCCGCTGCGGCGCCGACGTGGTGATCGCCAGCCGCAAACTCGACGCGTGTGAGGCCACCGCCGCGCAGATCGCGGCCGAAACCGGGCGCACCGCAATGCCGTACGCGGTGCACGTCGGGCGCTGGGATCAGCTCGACGGCCTGGTCGACGCGGTCTATCAGCGGTTCGGCCGCGTCGACGTGCTGGTCAACAACGCCGGCATGTCCCCGGTGTACGACAAACAGACCGACGTCACCGAGCGGCTGTTCGACGCGGTGGTCAACCTTAACCTCAAGGGCCCGTTTCGGCTGTCGGCGCTGATCGGTGAGCGGATGGTGGCCGCCGGGCGCGGGTCGATCATCAACGTGAGCACCCACGGCTCGCTGCGGCCACACCCGTCGTTCATCCCGTACGCGGCGTCCAAGGCCGGGCTCAACGCGATGACCGAGGCGCTGGCCCAGGCGTTCGGCCCGCGGGTGCGGGTCAACACGCTGATGCCCGGCCCGTTTCTCACCGATATTTCCAAGGCCTGGAATTTCGGTGACGCGAACCCGTTCGCCCAGCACGCCCTGCAGCGCGCCGGGGAGGCGCACGAAATCGTCGGCGCCGCACTGTTCCTGATGTCCGACGCGTCCAGCTTCACCACCGGCTCGATCGTGCGGGCCGACGGCGGCATTCCCTGAGCGGCGATCGCAAGCGCGACGGAGCCGGGCGCAGCGGGTCGCCGCTCATGAACCAGACAGGAGTTTCGAGATGGCATGGGATTTCTCCACCGAGCCGGAGTTCGAGGCCAAACTGGCCTGGATCCGCGACTTCGTCCGGGACGAGGTGGAGCCGCTGGAGGTGCTGTTTCCCGGCTGCGAGTACCTGCCGCTCGACGAGGAGCGCCGCCGCATCGTCGATCCGCTCAAGGATCGGGTGCGCGAGCAGGGACTGTGGGCCCCGCACCTGGGTCCCGAGCTGGGCGGGCAGGGCTTCGGCGCGGTCAAGCTGACGTTGATCAACGAGATTTTGGGGCGCAGCAGCTGGGCGCCGATCGTGTTCGGCACCCAGGCGCCCGACACCGGCAACGCGGAGATCCTGGCCCGGTTCGGCACCGCCGATCAGAAGGACCGGTATCTGGCCCCGCTGTTGTCCGGGGAGATCTTCTCCTGTTTTTCGATGACCGAGCCGCAGGGTGGCGCCGACCCCCGGGTGTTCACCACCCGGGCGGTCCGCGACGGGGACGACTGGGTGATCAGCGGGCGAAAGTACTTCTCCTCCAACGCCTCGGTGGCGTCGTTTTTCATCGTGGTGGCGATCACCGACCCCGAGGTGCCGGTACACGTTGGCGCCTCGACGTTCCTGATCCCGGCCGGCACCCCGGGTCTGGTCATCGAGGCCACCCATCATTTGGTCGGTGCGCACCACCACGAGCCCGGGCATTCGCTGGTGCGTTACGACGACGTCCGGGTGCCCGCGGACGCGATCCTCGGCGAGCCGGGCCAGGGGTTCCTGGTCGCCCAGTCCCGGCTTGCCGGCGGACGGCTGCATCACGCCATGCGCTCGATCGGTGTGGCGCAGCGAGCCCTCGACATGATGGCGCGTCGGGCGAAAAGCCGCTTCACCCAAGGCAGTTCGCTGGCTGACAAACAGCTGGTGCAGGCGTTCATCGCCGACTCCTACGCCGAGCTGGTCGGATTCCGGCTGACCGTGCTGCACGCGGCGTGGCTGATCGACACCGCCGGGGAGAAGGCGGCCCGCGGCGAGATCGGGGTGTGCAAGATCCTGGCGTCGCAGGTGCTCAAGTCGATCGGGTTGCGGGCCATCCAGGTGCACGGCGCGATGGGCCTGACCGAGCAGCTGCCGCTGACCAATGTGCTGTTGGGCGGGGTGGCGCTGGGGTTGGCCGACGGGCCCACCGAGGCGCACAAGGTCAACCTGGCCCGGCTGCTACTCAAGGACTACGACGCCGAGGACCCCGAGTGGCCCAGCGAATTCCTGGACAACCGAATCGAGGCGGCCCGGGTGAAGTACGGGGATCTGGTCGACCACATCCCGGCGGTGCCGACATGACGACGCGGGTCGACGCGGCCGTCCACCGGGCACTCGATCGGCGTCAACAGCAGGCCACCGCCGAAGTGGAGCGGATCCTGGCGGCCGCGGTGACCGTGCTGGAGCGGGTCGCGCCCGACGAGCCCCGGGTGGCCGACATCGTCGCCGAGGCCGGCTCGTCGAACAAGGCGTTCTACCGCTACTTTTCCGGCAAGGAGGAATTGTTCCAGGCGGTGATGGAACGCGGCGTCGCGATCGTCGTCTCCTATCTGCAGCATCAGCTGGCTAAGGAGCCCACCCCGGCGGGCAAGGTGGCCCGGTGGGTCCGCGGTACGGTGGCGCAGGTGTCCGATCCGCACCTGTTGAGCCTGAGCCGGGCGGCCAGCACCCAGCTGACCGCCGCCGGGGTCTCCGACGACGCGATCCTGGCGCCGCTGCGCGACCTGCTCACCGCACCGGTGGCCGCGCTCGGCGGCGCCGACCCACACCGGGACGCGGACACCGTTTTCACCTGCACGCTGGCCACCATGCGCCGCTACCTGGGCGGCACCGCCCAGCCGAAGCGAGCCGATGTCGACCATCTGGTGGCCTTCTGCCTCCGAGGACTGGGAGCCTGATGCGCGCGATCGTGTGCCAACAGTACGGGCCGCCGGAAGACCTGGTGCTCCAAGAGCTTCCGGACCCGACACCCGGGCCCGGCACGGTCGTCGTGCGGGTGCGGGCCGCCGCGGTCAACTTCCCCGACGTGCTGTTGATCGACGGCAAGTACCAGCTGAAGATCCCGCCGCCGTTCACACCGGGCAGCGAACTGGCCGGCGATGTGATCGCCGTGGGCGACGGTGTCGACATGCAGCCCGGCGACCGGGTGGTCGGCACCTCCTTCGTCGGCGCATTTGCCGAGCAGGCGCTGCTGCCCGCGGCGACGGTGACGACGATCCCCGACGGCATCGACTACGCCGCCGCGGCCGGATTCGGCGTCACCTACCGCACCGCCTACCACGCGCTGCGCTCGATCGCCCAAGTGACGCAGGGCGATTGGGTGGTGGTGCTGGGCGCCGCGGGCGGTGTCGGGCTGGCCGCGGTCGATCTGGCCGTCGCGATGGGCGCCCGGGTGCTGGCCGCGGCGTCGAGCCCGGAGAAGCTGGCGGTGTGCCGGGAACGCGGCGCCGAAGCGACCATCGACTACGACCGGGAGGACCTCAAAACCCGGATCCGCGAGATCACCGCCGACGGTGCGCAGGCGGTGCTCGACCCGGTCGGCGGGGCGTACGCCGAGCGGGCGCTGCGCAGCCTGGCCCGCGGCGGGCGGTTCGTCACGCTGGGTTACGCCGCCGGGTCGATCCCCGCGATTCCGCTGAATCTAGTGATGCTCAAGGGCATCACCGTGCAGGGCATGGAAATCCGGACCTTCGCCGACGACCATCCGGCGGAGAACGAGCGCGATCTGGCCGAACTCGCGCAGCTGTTCAGCGAGGGCCGGGTCAGCCCGTATATCGGTGCCCGCTTCCCGTTGGCCGACGCCGGGGCCGCGCTGCGCTACGTCGCCGACCGCAAGGCGGTGGGCAAGGTCATCATCGACGTCTGAGCCTTGGCTCGCCGAACGTGCACTCACGGCGAAGAATCGCGCGAAATGTCGCCGTCAGCGCACGTTCGGTGCGGCCTGTCGGAGTATCACGGTATGACGACCGCGCCAGCGCGGAACCGGTTAGCCGGCCAGGTCGTAGACGGTGGCGTCCCCCACCCGCTGCGCGGTGAAATGCGCCTTGACCCACACGGTGATCTGGGCGGCCGCCCCGTTGTCGTCGCCGTGGCGGCGGTGGTGGCCCGGGCCGCCCGGTCCGCCGGGTCCGTCGCCGTCGATGAAGTACCGGACCTGGTGGTCGGTGACGTACCGCTGGAACTGGGCCAGGGTGGGCGAGTTGTCGCCGCCGCTGAACCCGCCGATCGCCATGACCGACTTGCCGGTGTCCAGCTCCAGGCTGCTGGCGGTGTGCGAGCCGATGGTGGCGGCGGCCCACCGGTTGTCGCTGGCGCTCACCAACGCTTCCAGCGCCGGGTTGTCGGCGGACTGCGGCGGCGGGCCAGGCCGATGGTTGCCGTGGTCGGGACGGGCGGGACCGGAGATCGGGATCCCGCCGCCGTGACTGCCAGCGACGGTGTAGACGGTATAGGCGGCGCTGCCGGCCAGCCCAACCAGCAGCCCGGCTACCGCCACCGCCACACGGTAGCGGCCCAGCCGATGCCCGCGGACCGCCAGCACCACGGCCAGCAGCACCGCCCCGATCGCCAGCACCCACCGCAGCCAGGGCAGCCACTGCGGGGTGCGGTCCAGCAGCACAAAGTTCCAGACCCCGGTGCTCGCGAGCATGCCGGCCAGCGCCAGCCGGGCCGGCGCCGGCCACCTGCGCAGCCAGAGTTCCCGGGTGCCGATCGCCACCACCGCGGCGACCGCGGGGGCCAGCGCCACCGTGTAGTAGGGATGCATGATGCCGCGCATGAAGCTGAACACGCCCGCGGTGACCACCAGCCAGCCGCCCCACAGCAGCAGGCCGGCGCGGGTGCGGTGGGTGCGGCCCGCGGAGCGCAGCAGCCACAGGACGGCGATCAGCCCGATCAGCGCCGCCGGCAGCAGCCAGGAGATCTCGGTGCCCATGGACGCCCCGAACATCCGGGTAATCCCGGCGTCGCCGCCGAACATCGGCGACCCGCCGGGCGGACCGCCGCCCGGCCCACCGCCACCGTGATGCCCACCGACCGGGTTGCCGTCGCCGCCGAGGACCCGACCGACCCCGTTGTAGCCCAGCGCCAACTGCAGCAGGCTGTTGTCGGTGGAGCCGCCGATGTAGGGCCGGGAATCGGTGGGCCACAGGCTCACCAGCGCGATGAACCAGCCGCCGGAAACGATCAGGGTCAGCGCGCCGATTAGCAGGGTGCGCAGCCGCGACCAGACACTTCCCGGCACCGCCACCAGCACCACCAACGCCAGCGCCGGCGTCACCAGGAAGGCCTGCAGCAGCTTGGTCAGGAAGGCCAGCCCGAGCGCGACGCCGACCAGCGCGACCCACCGATTCGGGGATCCGTCGAGGGCGCGCACCACGCAGTACGCCGCGGCCACCAGCAGCAGGACCAGCAGCGCATCGGGATTGTTGAACCGAAACATCAACGCGGCCACCGGCGTCAGCGCCAGCGCGGTCCCGGCGAGCAGGCCCGCACCGGCACCGCTGGTGCGGCGCACCGCGGCGTACAGCAGCGCCACCGAGCCGACCCCCATCAGGGCCTGCGGCGCCAGCATCGACCAGGCGTTGAACCCGAACAGCCGGCCCGACAGGCCCATCACCCACAGCGCCGCCGGCGGCTTGTCGACGGTGATGGCGTTGCCGGGATCCAGTGAACCGAACAGCAGCGCCTTCCAGTTCTGGGTGCCGGCCTGCACGGCGGCGGCGTAGAACTCGTTGGCGTAGCCGGCGGCGCCCAGGCCCCACAGATACAGCACGGCCGTCGCGGCCAACAGCGTCCACAGCGCAGGTCGCACCCACCGCGGCCGCGGCACGTCATTGGCCGGCGTCGAAACCACGTGCGGTGCCGCGTTGTCCAGCAATGTCATTTCACGACCTCCACAATGTCCACCCCGGTGCGCCGCGGATGAAAGACCCAGCCGCGCAGCAGCACGAACCGCAGCACGGTGGCCGCCAGGTTGGCGAGCACCACGACGGCCAGCTCGACCGGTCGGGACGGGTCGCTGACGCCGTGCAGGACGGCCAGCGCACCACTGGTCAGGGCCAACCCGATGCCGAACACCACCAGGCCCTGCAGCTGATGCCGGCCCGCGCCAGTCCGTCCGCGCACCCCGAAGGTGAACCGGCGGTTGGCGGCGGTGTTGCCCACCGCGGTCACCAGCAGCGCGATCAGGTTGGCGGCCTGCGCGCCCAGCGGGTGCAGCAGCACGAACAACACCAGGTAGGCCAGCGTGCTGCAGATCCCGATGGTGGCGAAGTGCACGCTTTGGCTCAGCAGTGATCGCGGCGCGCCGGCCCGGCAACCGAATTGGGCGCCGATCGCCTGCACCGGTATCTGCCCGGTGGCAAAACCCTTGAGCAGCCGGGCGATTCCCCGCAGGTCGGCCAGCGCGGTGGCGACGATGTCGACCCGGCTGTCCGGGTCATCGATCCAATCCACCGGCACCTCGTGGATCCGCAGCCCGGCGCGCTCGGCGAGCACCAACAGCTCGGTGTCGAAAAACCAGCCGGTGTCGCGCACATGGGGCAGTAGGCGTCGCGCGACGTCCGACCGGATCGCCTTGAACCCGCACTGGGCGTCGGTGAACCGCGCCGCCAGGGTTGAACGCAGGATCAGGTTGTAGCAGCGCGAGATCACCTCCCGCTTGAGACCACGCACCACCCGCGACCCGCGGCCGAGCCGGGTGCCGATCGCCAGGTCCGAATGCCCGGAGATCAGCGGCGCCACCAGCGGCGCCAGCGCGGCCAGGTCGGTGGACAGGTCCACATCCATGTAGGCCAGCACCGGGGCGTCGGAGACCGACCACACCGCGTGCAGGGCGCGGCCGCGGCCCTTTTGCTCCAGCCGGATCGTGCGCACCTCGACGAACTGGTCGGCCAGGGCTTCGGCGATCACCGGGGTGGCGTCGGTACTGGCGTTGTCGGCGATGGTGATCCGGAAGGTCAACGGCAGCTGCTCGGACAGGTAGCCGTGCAGTCGCCGCACCGTATCGGCCAGGGCGGCTTGCTCGTTGTACACCGGAACCACCACGTCGAGCACCGGGACGCCGCGCTGCGCGGCGATCAGGGCCGCGTTCGGGCGGATGCCGAAGTCGGAGTCGGAGGTCGGGGCGAAGCTGGTCATACCTCGATGCTGGACGCCGGGCGTGGGGCGCGAATTGGCGCTTGCTAGGCGCCCGCTGTGAATCCGCGGGACAGGTCGTAGACGGTGACCCCGTCGAGGGTGTGCGCCGGGTAGGTCGCTGCGACCCACGCCGCGATGCGGTTGGCTTGGTCGCTGCCGCTGGGCGCGGCGCGCCGGGGCCGCGGGATGGCGCCGCCGAGGAAGTAGTGGATGCGGTGCTGCGCGACGTAGCCCTGGAACTGGGTCAGGGTCGGTGCCGGGTCGGTGCCGTTGTATCCGCCGACGGCCATCACCGGTGCGCCGCTGGCCAATTGGTAGCCGGCCGCGGTGTTCGACCCGACCGCGGCGGCGACCCAGGTGTAGCGCGCGGCGTCGGCGCGCAGCGCCGCGGTGACGGCGGGTCCGGGGGGGGGCGCGCCGAGCAGCCCGAACGGCGGGGCCTCACCCGGACCACCCCGGCCGGGGGGTGGGCCCTGCCAGCGCTGCACCC
>NZ_MLQM01000063.1:0-25311 GCF_001854525.1 Mycobacterium talmoniae | reverse complement strand
GAGCTGGCCCGCACCGGGGACCGCGACGCCATCGTGTTCCCACGCGGCATGACCGGCCCGCGCGACGCCCGGCACGCCTTCAGCTTCTCGGGCCTGAAGACCGCCGTGGCCCGATACGTGGAAAGCCACCCCGACTTCTCCACCGCGGATGTGGCGGCCGGGTTCCAGGAGGCCGTCGCCGACGTGCTGACCATGAAAGCGGTGCGCGCGGCCACCGACCTGGGCGTCTCGACGCTGCTGATCGCCGGCGGGGTGGCCGCCAACTCCCGGCTGCGGGAGCTGGCCGAACAGCGCTGCGCGGCAGCCGGTTTGACGTTGCGGATCCCGGCGCCCCGACTATGCACCGACAACGGCGCGATGATCGCCTCATTCGCCGCGCACCTGCTGGCCGCCGGTGCACCGCCGTCCCCGCTGGACGCCGCCACCGACCCCGGTCTGCCGGTGGTGCAAGGACAGGTGGCGTGAGTTCGGCAACGCGGGTGGCCGACCGGCTGGCCATCACCGACCTGCTGTACCGCTACGCCGAACTGATCGACGCCGGCGACTTCGACGGGGTGGGGGAGTTGCTGGGCCGGGCCAGTTTCGCGGGCACCCGGTCCGCGCAGACGTCGGGCGCCGAGGCGATCGCCCACCTGTTCGCGGCCACCACCCGCCGCTACCCGGATCACGGCAACACCCCGCGCACCCGTCACCTGGTGCTCAACCCGATCGTCGAGATCGCATCCGATCGGGTCGCCACCGCGCGCTCCACGTTTTGCGTGGTGCAGGCCACCGAGTCGGTGCCGCTGCAGCCCATTGTCGTGGGCCGCTATTTCGATACCTTCGGCTGCGACGAACACGGCTGGTACTTCACCGAACGCCGCGTCGACGTCGAGCTGATCGGGGACGTCTCGGCGCACCTGATGTTCGACCCGGAGCAGTTCGGCAGCCGCTGAGTTACTTGGTGGTCAGCATCAGATACTGCGCCGAGACCAGTTGGTGGGCGAGGCGTTCGTGCTTCGATGAGGCCTCGACGGCGTAGCGGTCGACGACTGCCAAGCAGTAGAAGGTAGCAGTGTCGTTATCTTTGCGGGTCAAGCATTTTGCATCTGGAAGTCCTTGGATCCCGGCTGCCGGAACGTATTTTCGCTCTACGACCTCAGTGGTGAAGCTGTCGACGATTCTTCGGGCCGAGGTTGGGTCGGGGGTCTGGTAGACGTTTGTCGCGCCGCGGGTGGCTAGCTGAAGGTGCGCGGCGTCGAACACGGTTTGCGAGCGGGGAGGCGTGTCGTCAAAATGCAGTATCCCGCGCGGCTCGTAGCTGCCATAGTTCACGTTGCGCTCAGCGGCGGGCACGGTGCGCGCGAGCAGACCACCCGGGTCCAGCGACAGGGTGGAGAGTTGGTCGACCGGGGTGGGCTGGAACCGGTCGATCAGCGGCCCTTGCTTATCCAGGGTGGCTGCGACTAGATCCGCGGCAGCGCTGGGGCCGTCCTTTGAATAGACCTGTTGGCACAGCACATATGTTCCGTGCGCGGTGTAGGCGAGCACCTTGGCGCCGCTGTTGAACTCGAAGGTCACCGCCGAAGTCGCCGGGTAAAGGGGGACAGCGATCGGTTGGGTCGGGGTCGGATCCTCCGAGTGGTCTTGATAAACATTGGTACTGGTGGCAGCCATCTCGGCGGCTGCGGCGGTGGCATCATCCGGGCTGGCGAAGCGCAATACGATATTGCTCAGCCAGCGCAGCTCGTTTCCCCCTAACTCGGGGCCCTGGTAGGCGGTACGCACGCTGCTGAAGCCGGCAATGAAGTTATGCGCACCGGCCACCGCGCCCAGGGCATCCTGAAAGTCGAGGACTACGCCCACGGCTTCCGGGCTTTTAAGCACCAGGGTTTCCATCCCGGGAGTGAGCAGCGCGGGATCCACTTCCCACGGCCCCACCACGTTGCTGGCCATCCGTTGCGCCTCGATGACCGCCCCTTTGGTGGGGTCGCCCGCTGTACCCAGCGGTGGCCGTGGTGCGGTCGGGTAGTTGCCCGGATCCAGCGAGGTGCCATGGACGCCGCCCGGCCCGGCTTCGCTGGTAGCCATGACCGCTGACCCGGAAATGGTTGTGCTGCACGCCGCCACCGTCACAATCAGCGCGGCAGCGCAGGAAGCTACACCAAGTCGGCGTTTGCCCATGGGCATGCTGGTCAATGTACCGGCACCGCCCTACCGCGCCTCGAGAACCGGCGGGTGCTGCCCATCACTTGCTGGTCAGCATGAGGTACTGGGCAGATACCAGCTGACGGGCTTGCTGTTCTTGGTTGGCGGACACCTCGATGGCGTACCGGTCGGCCACCGCGGCGCAGTAGGTGGATGTTTGGGTCATCATCTTGTACGTCCAGCATTTCGCATCTGGCATGCCGTTGATTCCCGCAGCCGCGGCATATTTTCCGTTCCCTTGCTCGACGGTTTCGGCGGTCAGAGTGTCGACGATCTTCTGCGCAGAGGCCGCGTCCGGGGTCTGGTAGACATTCGCGGTGCCATGGGTGACCAACTGGAGGTGTGCGGCGTCGAACACCTTCTGCGTGTGTAACGGGTCTTCGGCGAAGTGCAATTGGGCGCGTGCCTGATAGAGCTCGCCGTAGCCGTTGTCGCCGGCGGGCAGCTTGTTTTTGTCAGGAGGAATGGTGCGGGCCAACAAACCCGTCGGGTCGATCGGTAGATGTTCCAGCTGATCAACCGGGGTGGGCTGGAACTGGTCGATCAGTGGCCCCTGCTTGTCCAGGGTGGCAGCGATCAGGTTCACTGCGACGCCTATGTCGTCCATCGAATTCGCCTGCTGGAACAGCACATAAACCCCGTGCGCGGTGTACGACTTGACGATCGAATCCCCGTTGTCCGTCCGAGTGAACACTGCTGAGGTGTCCGGGTACCGGGGAATGGGCGTGGGCTGAAACTCGAGTCGCTGCTCGTCCAGCGGTGGCTTGAAGCTGATGCTTTTGGCGGCCATCTCGGTGGCTGCGGCCGCGGCGTCCTCGGTGCTATCGAATCGCAGGACTACGTTGTCCAAACTCTTGTCGGATGAGGCTGATTCGCGAGCAGTGCCAAAAGCCGCACCCACGTGATGTGCTAGGGCCACGTCGGCGACCTCCGGACCATATGCCAGGCGCAGCAGGCCGGGGGTGAACTGCACCGCCGCCGAGCCGCGGCCGCTCAGCATCGGGTCCACTTCCCAGGGACCGACGACGTTATCGGCCATGCGCATGCCCTCGAAATGCAGGGCCGTCGTGAGATCGCCGGCGGCGCCGAGCGGTGGTCGCGGCCGGGTCGGGTAGTTTCCGGGACTGAGCAGTTTGACGTCGACGTCGGCCGGGCTGGGCGGCACGGTCGACCTGACCAGCGAGCCCGGCACAGTGGTGCTGCACCCCAGTACCGTCGCGACGAGGATGCCGACCAAGAACGGCCACCGCACGACGTGACGTGCGGCCGGCAGAGTACTCGGGGTGCGATGCGAGGCGACCCGTGCAGGCCGGCTGGTGCCCGGCGTCATGTGCTGGTCAGCATCAGGTATTGGGCCGAGACCTTTTGGTGGGCGACGAGTTCTTGATGGGTGGACACTTCGATGGCGTAGCGGTCGGCGACAGCCACGCAGTAGAACGACGATCCAGCGTCGGACTTGTTCTCTAAACATTTTGCGGTGGACAGCCCCGGAATGCCTTGGGCAGGCGCATACCGTGGACCGATGCGGTTCTGGTTGTCGGCCATGGCGGCGGCGAAGATATCGACGATTTTTTGCGCCGACGCACCGTCGGGCGTCTGGTAGACAATGGTGTTGCCTTTGGCGACCAATTGCAGATGCGCGGTGTCGAACAAGGTCTGCGTGCGGGGCGGATCGTCGTCGAAGTGCAGTTGGGCGTGCGGCTGGTAGAGTTCGCCGACGCCGCTATCCGGACGTAGGGTACGGGCCAGCAGTCCGTCCGGATCGATTGGCAGTTGGGCCAGTTGGTCGGTCGGGGTCGCTTGGAACTGGTCGATCAACGGTCCTTGCTTGTCCAGGGTGGTGGCGGCCAGCGCGGCCCCCGCGGCGCTGTCCCTTGCCTCTACCGATTGGCCTAGCACATACATTCCGTGCGCGGTGAACGCCAACACTCGCCAGGGCGCACCAAGCAAATCCTGGCGGTAGCTTTTCGCTGCGGTGGCCGGGTAGCCGGGAATCGTAACAGGCTCATACGAGGTGGGTTCGTCGCCGTGAGACGACGACTTGGGCCGGCCGCTCGTGCTGGCCATCTCCGCCGCCGCTGCGGCGGCTTCTTCCGGGCTGGGGAACCGCAGCACGACGTTCACCAGGACCTTCTGGCTGGATGTGGCGGAAGCGCGACCACTTTGAAACACGGCGATCAGCTGATGTGCGACAGCGGTGGCGCCCACACCGGCCCCGAAGACCAAGTCGAGATCGGTCGGTCGCGGCACCCCTGCCCGCGTGAGCGACGTCAGCACTGGGTCGACTTCCCAGGGCCCCACCACGTTGTTGCCCATCCGGCGGCTCTCGATTTGTCCGCCCACCCAGGTGCCCCCGGCGGTACCCAGCGGTGGGCGCGGCTTGGTGGGGTAGGTGCCCGGGTCCAACAACGAGGTGTTGACACCGTCCCGCGCTGGTGGCGCCGGCATCGTCGTGGTGGGCGCTGAGGCGGGATCGGTGGTGCTGCACCCCACCACCATCGCGATCAGTGCCGCGGCGAGGCACGTCAACCCCGCCCTCATCGGTGACTCACTTACTGGTCAGCATCAGATACTGCGCCGACACCAGTTGGTGGGCGGCCAGCTGCTGAACCGCCGACGCCTCGATGGCGTACCGGCCGGCGACGGCCAGGCAGTAGAAGAACGTGCGACCCGACGTGCGGTCTTCGCTCATCAAGCATTTCGCCCCGGGCATCCCCTTGATACCGGCGGCCGGAACGTATTTCCCGCCACCGCCCAGGCCTTCCTCGGCGGCCTCGGCGGCGAAACCATCGACGATCTTTTGCGCCGAGGCGGCATCCGGGGTCTGATACACGCTGGCCTTGCCCTGGGTCGCGAGCTGCAGATGCGTGGCATCGAACAAGGTGTGCGAACGCGGCGGATCGGCGTGGAAATGCAACTCCGCGTGCGGCTGGTACACACCGTTGTTGACGGTCATCTCCTGCGCCTCCGGCGGCAGGGTGCGGATCAGCAGCCCGTCCGGGTCGATCGGCAGGTTGGCCAGCTGATCGACCGGGGTGGGTTGGAACTGGTCGATCAGCGGGCCCTGCTTGTCCAGCGTGGTGGCGATCAGCTCGGCCGCGGCGTCCGGCCCGTCCTTCGAATACGCTTGTTGGCACAGCACATACGTGCCGTGCGCGGTGTAGGCCAGCACGTCGGCGCCGCCAAGCGAGTCGAACGTCACCGCCGACGTCGCCGCGTTGCGGGGGATCGGCATCGGTCGGGTCGGTTTGGGCTCGGTGGTGGCAAACCCCTGTACGGTGGCACTCGCGGCGGTCATCTCGGTGGCGGCCGCGGCGGCGTCCTCGGGGCTGGGGAACCGCAACACCAGATTGGTCAACGACTTTTGTTGGTTCTCGGCCTTCGCCGGTCCCGTGTACGCGTTGCGGCTACTGCTGAAACCCACGACGAAGTTGTGCGCGGTGGCGGCCGCCCCGATCGGTTCGCCGTCGCCGAGGATGATGCTCAACGCGTTGCCGTCCTTGACCACCCCGACCACCCCGATCGCTTGTTCGGCGGAGATCAGCGCGGGGTCCACTTCCCAGGGGCCGACAACGTTGTTGGCCATCCGGCGCGCCTCAATCCAGGCGCCCTTGCGGTCGTCACCGGCGTTGCCTAGCGGCGCTTGCGGTTTGGTCGGGTAGTTGCCCGGATCCAGCTGCGCAACATCGACCCCGTCGCTGCTGCCGGGCGCGTTCGTCGCGGTGACCGGCGAACCTGGCACCGTGCTAGTGCACCCTGCCACGGCCGCGACCAGGGCGGCGGCGATCAGGCTGGCCGGTCGTCGGGGTTGGACCCTGAGCATGACCGTGAGCGTACCGGCAGCGCGAAGGGGCGAGTCCACATATTCGCCCGGATGCCGGCCTGGCTACTGGCGTGGTCACCATCGGTTGCTGCAGGTGGTGGTCGGCGAGGCCGCGGACCCATTTGCGGCCCGCGCCGCGGCGGGCTCACCTCCGTCCGGCGCCCTACCCACGCCAGGAACTAAACCTGACCCGCGACGGCCGCGTGGTCGTTGTCGACAACTTCGGCGACGACGACGGTGACGTTGTCCGGCCCGCCCCCACGCAGAGCCAACTCGATGAGCCGGTCGGCGCTGGAGGTGAGGTCGGAGATCTGCAGGGCTTCGGCAATCGTTTCATCGCGGACTGGGTCGGATAGCCCGTCGGAGCACAGCAAGTAACGGTCCCCGACCAACGCCTCACGCATCGTCAGCGTCGGTTGGATCTCGCGGCGGCCGTCCACCGCCCGCATGATCAGATTGCGTTGCGGGTGGTTGCGCGCCTCTTCAGGGGTGATTCGCCCTTCATCGACCAGGGTTTGGACGAACGTGTCGTCCTTGGTGATCTGCGTCAGTTCGCCGTCGCGCAACAGGTAGGCGCGCGAGTCACCGATGTGCACCAGCCCCAAGCCGTCGCCGGCCAACAGGATCGCGGTGAGTGTGGTTGCCCCGCCTTGCCCCTCGGGTTCGGCGACGTTGTGGGCGGCGATCGCCGCGTTGCCCTGCCGCACCGCTTCGTCGAGCCTGCTCAGCAGGTCCCCGCCGGCCTCATCGTCGTCGAGCGGCGCCAGCGCGCCGATCATCAGCTGGGAAGCCACCGCCCCGGCTTCGAGGCTGCCGTCCCACGAGCTCATCCCGTCGGCCACGGCCAACAGGTGCGCACCGGCATACGCCGAGTCCTCATTGTTACGGCGGACCGAGCCGACGTCGCTGCGGGCGACGTACCGCAGAAGGAGGCTCACGGGTGTAGCTCGATCACTGTTTGCCCATCCGAACCGGCGTTCGTATCGGGTGCCCGGCCGCTCAGACCAGCCGGTGACGCGCTGGGACGCGGGCGGCGCGCGCCGCCCGCTCGTCGGGTTCGAATCACTTCCCTCAGGTGCCGGTTTGCTGGGTGACGATGAGCAGGTTGTCGCCGGTTGCCCAGGCTTGGGTGAAGGTGGCCATCGGGATTTGCTCGTCGCGCCCGTTGGGGGTGCCGCTGTCGTTGAGGTGGACGATGTCGGCGTCGGTGTCGACTCCGGTGACGACGACGGCGTGGTCGGCCTGGGTCCGCTGCCCCTGGCCCGGCGGGTAGTTCCAGATGGTTTCGGCGTTGAGCCCGGCGATCACCTTGTGGCCGCCGGCCAGGTCCTGCTCCAGTCCCTCCATGGTGTTGCCGGTGGTCAGCTCGGATTCGATGCCGTAGTGCTGCAGCAGCTGGACCAGGTCTGCGGGGGCGGTGCCGTCGAACTCATAGATTGAGCCCTGGTGGGATCCGCTTTTGGTGAACACCCCGCGCAGCTCGATGCCGACTTGGGTGGGTTCGTGGCCGGTGAGCTGGCCGACCACGTCGGCAACGGCCATCAGGCCGCAGTCTTCCTGGTGCTGGTAGCGCCAGTAGGGAGCGGCGGCCTCGGGGTCGCCGTACATCTCGGCGTGGGTGACCGCGGCCAGGCCGAGGCTGGCCGCGACGATCAGCGCGGCCACGGCGACGGCGCGGCGCGCGGTGCGGATGAAGGTGAGCATGGACTCAGTATTAGCCGTCGGCGAATTTTTGGAAAACACGCGCGTGGCCCGGCCAGAGAAGCACAAGCCCGACCTTGAGTGCTAGCACTCGCGTGTATAGAGTGCTAGGTGGCAGTCGGCCAACCCCTGTGTCGGCACCCGCGACGACGGCGCGAGGGGACGGACGAATGCCGAACACCTGGTAATTCCGAAGGGTTCGGGGAGCAGCCCCGAGCCCACACCCTGATCAAGTGGAGGGCTCCAATCGTGGCGAGCGTGAACATCAAGCCACTCGAGGACAAGATCCTCGTACAGGCCAACGAGGCCGAGACCACGACCGCGTCCGGTCTGGTCATTCCCGACACCGCCAAGGAGAAGCCGCAGGAAGGCACCGTCGTCGCCGTCGGCCCCGGCCGTTGGGACGAGGACGGCGAGAAGCGGATCCCGCTGGACGTGTCCGAGGGTGACGTCGTCATCTACAGCAAGTACGGCGGCACCGAGATCAAGTACAACGGCGAGGAGTACCTGATCCTGTCCGCCCGCGACGTGCTGGCCGTCGTCTCCAAGTAAGCCTCCATCGAACCATCGTGTACCGCCCCGGAGATCCCCGTGACCACGGGTGATATCCGGGGCGGTACGCGTTACGTGAGGAAAGACCTATGAGTAAGCAGATTGAGTTCAACGAAACCGCGCGGCGCGCGATGGAGGCCGGGGTCAACAAGCTCGCCGACGCGGTCCGGGTCACGCTGGGCCCCCGCGGCCGCACCGTGGTGCTGGCCAAGGCGTTCGGCGGGCCCACGGTGACCATCGATGGGGTCTCGGTCGCCCGCGAGATCGAGCTGGAGGACCCGTTCGAGAACCTGGGTGCCCAGCTGGTCAAGTCGGTGGCGACCAAGACCAACGACGTCGCCGGCGACGGCACCACCACCGCGACGGTGCTGGCCCAGGCCCTGATCAAGGGCGGGCTGCGCAACGTCGCGGCCGGCGCCAACCCGATCGCGTTGGGCGCCGGTATTTCCAAGGCGGCCGACGCGGTCTCCGAGGCGCTGCTGGCCGCGGCCATCCCGGTGTCCGGTAAGGAGTCCATCGCGCAGGTGGCGACGGTGTCGTCGCGCGACGAGCAGGTCGGCGAACTGGTCGGCGAGGCGATGACCAAGGTCGGCGGCGACGGCGTGGTCAGCGTGGAGGAGTCGTCCACGTTGAGCACTGAGCTGGAGATCACCGACGGGGTCGGCTTCGACAAGGGCTTCCTGTCGGCGTACTTCGTCACCGACTTCGACTCGCAGGAAGCGGTCCTCGAGGACGCCCTGATCCTGCTGCACCGCGACAAGATCAGCTCGCTGCCCGACCTGCTGCCGCTGCTGGAAAAGGTGGCCGAGGCCGGCAAACCGCTGCTGATCATCGCCGAAGACATCGAGGGTGAGGCGCTGTCGACCCTGGTCGTCAACGCGATCCGCAAAACGCTCAAGGCCGTCGCGGTCAAGGCACCGTTCTTCGGCGACCGGCGCAAGGCGTTCCTGGAGGATCTGGCGATCGTCACCGGCGGCCAAGTGGTCAACCCCGACGTTGGGCTGGTGCTGCGTGAGGCCGGGCTGGACGTGCTGGGCTCGGCCCGCCGGGTCGTGGTGTCCAAGGACGACACCGTCATCGTCGACGGCGGTGGCACCGACGAGGCGATCGCGGCCCGCGCCAAGCAGCTGCGCTCCGAGATCGAGACCACCGACTCCGACTGGGACCGGGAAAAGCTCGAAGAGCGGCTGGCCAAGCTGGCCGGCGGGGTCGCCGTCATCAAGGTCGGCGCCGCCACCGAAACCGCGCTCAAGGAGCGTAAGCACCGCGTCGAGGACGCCGTGCACGCCGCCAAGGCCGCGGTGGAGGAGGGCATCGTGGCCGGCGGCGGCACCGCGCTGCTGCAGGCCCGCAAGGCGCTGACCCAGCTGGCGTCGTCGCTGACCGGTGACGAGGCGCTCGGGGTGGAGGTGTTCTCCGCGGCGCTGGGCGCACCGCTGTACTGGATCGCCACCAACGCCGGCCTGGACGGTGCGGTGGCGACCAGCAAGGTCGCCGAGCTGCCGGCCGGGCACGGGCTGAACGCGGCCACGCTGAACTACGGCGACCTGGCCGCCGACGGCGTGATCGACCCGGTGAAGGTGACCCGTTCGGCGGTGCTCAACGCCGCCTCGGTGGCCCGCATGGTGCTCACCACCGAGACCGCGGTGGTGGAGAAGCCGGCCGAGGAGGACGAGGACGCCCACGGCCACCACGGCCACGCGCACTAGTCCCTAGCGCTCCTCGCGCGAACAGACGCAAACGCCCCCATTTCCGGTTGGAAATGGGGGCGTTTGCGTCTCCTCGTCATTGCGTATCCCGGCTTACAACGGGGGGTGTCCCGCTTGTCGATCCATGATCCGCACGCCTGTCCGCTGGCCGCGTTCCGTCTGTCCCTGCAGGCGTTGAGTGTGCACTGGCGGCTTCGAGTGTGAACGCAGGGCGGAAGTTTCGTGGTTTTCTCGCCCACGATGCACGGTCGAAGCCCAGGATTCACACTCGATGTGCGGGACCGCAGTTGACCCGAAACCACCCGCAGTAGCGGGTAGATTTCCGGCTTCACGTGCAGCCATGGACGGGCCGTTGTCCGCATGGTTGCCATCCGGATGGGCCCGCGGGTGTCCATACCGTTGACCGATGAAAATGGCGAGCCTGTACTCAGCGCGTCAAATCGCGCGAAATCACGCTCCGAGTACAGGCCCGGCGTCAACCGTCAAGCGTCAAGCGCCCCGCTAAGCGCTGCGGCGGATGCCGCGCAGGTTGCGCTTGAGCAGAATGTCGCGTTCGCCTTCGGACAGGCCGCCCCAAATTCCGTAGGCTTCGCCGACGGCCAGCGCGTGCGAACGGCATTCGGTAAGCACCGGGCAGTTCCGGCACAACTCCTTAGCGCGCCTTTCGCGTTGTGCCCGCGCCCGACCGCGTTCACCATCGGGATGAAAAAACACCGATGAATCGACACCGCGGCACGCGCCCCGCAGTTGCCAATCCCAAATATCTGCATTGGGTCCGGGGAGCTGCTCCGGCATGGGCATGGGGGGAACCCCTCTCTGGGTGCGGGATTTGCGGAGTCGCCGATGACTACTCGCCACACAAGCTAGGGTGGCGCCGGAAATCCAGTCAACACGGCCGGTGCACAGTTCCGGCATAACCGCAGGGTGAGAATTTACGTCGCGTTCATCATTACGACGTGGTTGCTATGTGTGTCGGACGCTGTCCGGTTACCACCGCCGCGCGCGAAATTCGATTTTCCCAGTTCACCTCCCGCGGTGCCGGACCCGCGGTTAGCGCCGCCGCCCCGGCGATTAATATCGCCGTAACGTGGAAACTACAAACTATTAACTGATGTGTTCGACACACTGACCGTTCCCGGCGTCATTCGATGAGCGACACCACCTTGCGCGCTGCCGCCTTCGGCAGTGAACCCGGAACCTGGCCGTTGCCGACGGCGACGACCGGCCAGCAGCGTTGGCTGCGCGCCGTCGCCGCCGGCGGGCAGGGCCGCTACGGCAGCGCCCGGGCCGACCTCGCCGTGCTGCTGCGCGACCGCGCCACCGGGCCGCTGGCCTCCCTCGCGCACAGCACCCAGGCCTCGTTTCTGCGCCAGCTCGGCTGGCACGCGCTGGCCCGCGGGTGGGACGGCCGCGCGCTGGCGCTGGCCGGCGACGACCCGGAGGCGGCCGCCGACGCGCTGACCGGGCTCGCCGCCGACGCGCTGGGCCTGCGCCGCTTCGCGGCCGCCGCGACCCTGCTGGCCCGTTCCGGCGAGGTGCTAGGCAGCGCCCCGCCCCGGCTGGCGGTGCGCCAAGCCTGGGTGGCCGCCGAGTTGGCGATGGCCGCCGGTGACGGCGCCGCGGCGCTCCGGCACGCCGAGGAGGCGGTGGAGTTGGCCCACACCACCACCGCCGACTCGGCCCGCCACCTGGCCAAAAGCGACGTGGTGCTGGCCGCCGCGCTGTGCTGCACCGGCGCACTCGACCGGGCCCGACAGGTCGCCGACGCGGCGCTGGACACCACCGGCCGGCTGGGCCTGGTGCCGCTGCGCTGGGCGCTGGCCTGCCTGTTGGCCGACATCGGCAGCGTGGCCCATCCGCCGCCGGACGTGGTCGGCGTCCGCGACGCCTGCGCGGACCTGGTCCGACGCCGCGGCGGCAACTGGCGCGACCGTTAACGCCGGAACCGGTAGACGAGGTCGTTATTGTCTTAGCTGTGCCGCCGGCCGGGATGCGTCCGGATTCGTAACGTTGGAGATATCGCCGTCGATGACAGTGCAGGGAGAACGTCTCGACGTTGTCGTTGCCGCTGCGGTGGCTGGCGACCGGGACGCGCTCCGGGAGGTGCTGGAGACCATCCGCCCGATTGTGGTGCGCTACTGCCGCGCGAGGGTCGGCGCGGACGAGCGGAGCGGTCTTTCGGCGGACGACGTGGCGCAGGAGGTGTGCTTGGCCGCCATCATGGCGCTGCCGCGCTACCGGGACCAGGGACGCCCGTTCCTGGCCTTCATCTACGGCATCGCCGCGCACAAAGTTGCCGACGCGCATCGCGCCGCCGGTCGTGACCGCGCGTACCCGACCGATTCGGTGCCCGAGTACGGATCACCGGAGGCGGGACCGGAGCAGCTGGCCATCGAAGCCGATTCGGCCGCCCGAATGAACGAATTGCTGCAGGTCTTGCCCGGTAAGCAGCGCGAAATCCTGATCCTGCGGGTCGTCGTCGGATTGTCCGCCGAGGAAACCGCGGCCGCCGTCGGCAGCACCCCCGGGGCGGTCCGGGTGGCCCAGCACCGTGCCCTGACCCGGCTGAAGTCCGAGATCATCGCGGCGGGACCCGGCCATGGCTGAGAACGGACGCACCCCGGACCTGGACGCGGTGGCCCGCAGCAACCGCTTCCTCGACGCGCTGGCCGCCGCCGAGCCGGCGAGCTGCCGCGACCCCAGCGAGGAGGCGCTGGCCGCCCTGCTCGGCGGCTGGCGCGACGGGCTGCGGCGGCGGCCGGAGCCCGACCTGATCTCTGAAGCCGAGGCCGAAGCCGCGCTGCGCAAATCGGCGCCGCCCCGGCGGCGGCGCACCCACCGCGCGCTGACGTTGATCGGGTCGGTGGCTGCGACCGTGCTGGCCCTCGGCGGGGTGGGCGCCCTGGTCGGCGGCGCGCAACCGGGCGGCCCGCTGTATGGCGTGCGCACCATGCTGCTCGGCGAGCCGCCGTCGGTGCACGACGACCGGATCGTGTTGACCGCCAAGACCGAGTTCGAACACGTCCAGCAGATGATCGCCCAGGGCCAGTGGGATCAAGCCCAGGAGCGGCTGACCGCGCTGGGCGACACCGTGCAGACGGTCAACGACACCCAGCGCAAACAAGATCTGATCGACCAATGGAACCGGCTGAACGTGCAGGTGCAAAACCGGGATCCGAGCGCGGTGCCGCCGCCCAGCTCCGCGCCGACCACCGAGCTCCCGGCCGTCAGCACCCCACCGACGTCGCTGATGCTGTCGGTCCCGTCCCCGGAGGCCACCCCGGGCGCCACCGACCCGGCCACCACCACCGCCCCGGGCTCGGAGACGACGGCCGCATCCGAACAGTGGTCGTCGGCGCCCGCACAGCAACCGTCGACACCGACCGGTACGTCGGCGGCGCAATCCGAAACTGTGCCGAGCACCACAACCGGGCCGGCACCGTGATCAATCGGGGTTAGCGATACCCGTCGCTCTCCGAGGTCGCCTCGTTGAGTGAGGCGTCGGCGTACCCGCGGCAGTAATCCCAGGTCACGTAGGCATCCGGCTCGGGATCGTAGGCCGGCTCGTGCGGCCGGACGGTGCCGTCGACCAGCAGCTGCAACAGGTTGGCGCGCAGCATGTCCCAATCGTGGTAGTGGTCCTGCTGGCATTCGTCGCAGCACACCACCAAGCCGCGGATCCCCTTGTGCGCCAACAACGCTTCGTAGACCGCCAGGTCGGCGAGGTCGGCCTCTACCGCGGTCCGTTCCTGCGGGTCCAACGGTTGCCCCGGCTCGATGGCGTCCAGCGCCGCGGACGGGTCGCAAGGGTCGTCAGCAAAAGGATCGGGTGGCAAACCCGGCGGGAGGTGGTCACGCACGCCTCCTACAGTACGCAGCCGCGCAGCCATCGCGCCAGCAGCCACGATGTCGGGAAGGTGAACGGCAGCCGGAGGGGGCCGGATTTTGATCCGCGAGCCGATTAGGATGGGGCTTTCACCCGTATGTATGGAGGCCGCACCGCATGTCCCTTGGCGACGTCCGCGCCCCGATGGTCATCCCGCACGCCCCGCCCGACGACCTGATGGCCACCGGCGGGGACAACCCGGACAAGATCGCCATGTTGGGGCTGACCTTCGATGATGTGTTGCTGCTGCCGGCGGCCTCCGATGTGGTGCCCGCCGCCGCCGACACCTCCAGCCAGCTGACCCGCAACATTCGGCTGCGGGTGCCGCTGGTCAGCTCGGCGATGGACACCGTCACCGAGGCGCGGATGGCCATCGCCATGGCCCGCGCCGGCGGCATGGGGGTGCTGCACCGCAACCTGCCGGTCACCGAGCAGGCCGGCCAGGTGGAAACCGTCAAGCGCTCCGAGGCCGGCATGGTGACCGACCCGGTGACCTGCTCCCCGGAGAACACGCTGGCCGAGGTGGACGCGATGTGTGCCCGGTTCCGGATCTCCGGGCTGCCCGTCGTGGACAAGGATGGGCAGCTCGTCGGGATTATTACCAACCGGGATATGCGTTTCGAGGTCGACCAGAACAAGCCGGTCGCCGAGGTGATGACCAAGGCGCCGCTGATCACCGCGCAGGAGGGGGTCACCGCCGACGCGGCGCTGGGCCTGCTGCGCCGCCACAAGATCGAGAAGCTGCCGATCGTCGACGGGCACGGCAAGCTGACCGGGCTGATCACCGTCAAGGACTTCGTCAAAACCGAGCAGCACCCGGACGCCACCAAAGACAGCGACGGCCGGCTGCTGGTCGGCGCCGCGATCGGGGTCGGCGACGACGCCTGGGTGCGGGCCATGACCCTGGCCGACGCCGGGGTCGACGTGCTGGTGGTCGACACCGCCCACGCCCACAACCGGCTGGTGCTCGACATGGTCAGCAAGCTCAAGGGCGAGGTCGGCGACAAGGTCGAGGTGGTCGGCGGCAACGTGGCCACCCGGGCCGGGGCCGCCGCGCTGGTCGAGGCCGGCGCCGACGCGGTGAAGGTCGGGGTGGGCCCCGGCTCGATCTGCACCACCCGGGTGGTGGCCGGGGTGGGGGCCCCGCAGATCACCGCCATCCTGGAGGCGGTCGCGGCGTGTCGTCCGCATGGGGTGCCGGTGATCGCCGACGGCGGGCTGCAGTACTCCGGGGACATCGCCAAGGCGTTGGCCGCCGGCGCGTCGACGGCCATGCTGGGTTCGCTGTTGGCCGGCACCGCCGAATCACCCGGCGAGCTGATCTTTGTCAACGGCAAGCAATTCAAGAGCTACCGGGGGATGGGGTCGCTGGGCGCCATGCAGGGCCGGGGTGCTGCCAAGTCGTACTCCAAGGACCGCTACTTCCAAGACGACGTGCTCTCCGAGGACAAGCTGGTGCCCGAGGGCATCGAGGGCCGGGTGCCGTTCCGCGGGCCGCTGACCACGGTGATCCACCAGCTCACCGGGGGGCTGCGGGCCGCCATGGGCTACACCGGCGCGGCCACCATCGAAGCGCTGCAGCAGGCGCAGTTCGTGCGGATCACCGCGGCGGGGCTCAAGGAGAGCCACCCGCACGACATCACCATGACCGTCGAAGCGCCCAACTACTACGTGCGCTGACCGTGCCCGCTTCTGTTAGCGCCGAAATCGACGTTTCCGAGGTCGCTTCCCGGACTTTTGCCCGAAAACGTCGATCTCGCCGAGAAATGAGGTTCACCCCCCATGCGTGACATGGTCGAGATCGGCATGGGCCGCACCGCGCGACGCACCTATGAACTGTCCGACATCAACATCGTGCCGTCACGGCGCACCCGGTCCTCGCAGGACGTGTCCACGGCCTGGCAGTTGGACGCCTACCGGTTCGAGATCCCGGTCGTCGCACACCCCACCGACGCGTTGGTGTCGCCGGAGTTCGCCATCGAACTGGGCCGGCTCGGCGGCCTCGGTGTACTCAACGGCGAGGGCCTGATCGGGCGGCACGCCGACGTCCAGGCCAAGATCGCGCAGGTCATCGAGGCGGCCGCCAAGGAACCCGAACCGTCGGCGGCGATCCGGCTGCTGCAGCAGCTGCACGCCGCGCCGCTGGACCCCGACCTGCTCGGTGCCGCGGTGGCCCGCATCCGGGAAGCCGGGGTGACCACGGCGGTGCGGGTCAGCCCGCAAAACGCCCAGGCGCTGACGCCGGCGCTGGTGGCCGCCGGCATCGACCTGCTGGTCATTCAGGGCACCATCGTGTCCGCCGAGCGGGTCGCCAACGACGGCGAACCGCTGAACCTCAAGACGTTCATCTCCGAGCTCGACGTGCCGGTGGTGGCCGGCGGGGTCCTCGACCACCGCACCGCGCTGCACTTGATGCGCACCGGCGCGGCCGGGGTGATCGTCGGCTACGGCTCCACCACCGGGGTGACCACGTCCGACGAGGTGCTGGGCATTTCGGTGCCGATGGCCACCGCGATCGCCGACGCCGCCGCCGCCCGCCGCGAATACCTCGACGAGACCGGCGGGCGCTACGTGCACGTGCTGGCCGACGGCGACATCCACACCTCCGGTGAGCTGGCCAAGGCGATCGCCTGCGGCGCCGACGCGGTGGTGCTGGGCACCCCGCTGGCCGAGGCGGCCGAGGCGCTCGGGGACGGCTGGTTCTGGCCCGCGGCCGCCGCGCACCCGTCGCTGCCCCGCGGGGCGCTGCTGCAGGTCGCGGTCGGGGAGCGCCCGCCGCTGGCCCAGGTGCTGACCGGCCCCTCCGATGACCCGTTCGGGTCGCTGAACCTGGTCGGCGGGCTGCGGCGGTCGATGGCCAAGGCCGGCTACTGCGACCTCAAGGAATTCCAGAAGGTCGGCCTGACCGTCGGGTCCTGACCGACCCGCGAGCAGACGTAAAAGCCCCCTGTAACGGCGTTTTTGGGGGACTTTTGCGTCTGCTCGCGCGGCGAAGTTACCCCCCGGTAGGCTGCTGGCTATGGAGCCGGATTACGACGTTCTCATCATCGGTTCGGGGTTCGGGGGCAGCGTCAGCGCACTGCGGCTGACCGAAAAGGGCTACCGGGTCGGGGTGCTGGAGGCCGGTCGCCGCTTCGCCGACGACGAATTCGCCAAGAACTCCTGGCATCTGCGCGAATTCCTGTGGGCGCCGAAACTGGGCTGCTACGGCATCCAACGGATCCACCTGCTCGACAACGTGATGATCCTGGCCGGGGCGGGCGTCGGCGGCGGGTCGCTGAACTACGCCAACACGCTGTACGTGCCGCCGGATCCGTTCTTCAACGACAAGCAGTGGAGCCACATCACCGACTGGCGCGCCGAGCTGTCCCCGCACTACGACCAGGCGCAGCGGATGTTGGGCGTGGTCAAAAACCCGACCTTCACCGACGCCGACCGGATCGTCAAGGAGGTGGCCGACGACATCGGGGTCGGCGACACCTGGGTGCCCACCCCGGTCGGGGTGTTCTTCGGGCCCGACGGCACCAAGACCCCCGGCAAGACGGTGCCCGACCCGTACTTCGGTGGGGCGGGGCCGGCCCGCACCGGCTGCCTGGAGTGCGGCGAGTGCATGACCGGCTGTCGGCACGGCGCCAAGAACACACTGGTGAAAAACTACCTGGGCCTGGCGGAATCGGCTGGCGCCCAAGTCCATCCGATGACCACGGTGACCGGGTTCGAGCAGCGGGCCGACGGCCTGTGGCAGGTGCGCACCGTGCGCACCGGATTGTCGCCGCGGCGGCACCGCAAGACGTTCACCGCGAACTACCTGATCCTGGCCGCCGGCACCTACAACACCCAAAAGCTGCTGTTCAAGATGCGGGACAAGGGGAAGCTGCCGCGGCTGTCCGCACAGCTGGGGGTGCTGACCCGGACCAACTCGGAGTCGATCGTCGGTGCGGCGACGTTGAACGTCAACCCGGACCTGGACCTGACCCACGGGGTGGCGATCACGTCGTCGATTCACCCCACCTCCGACACCCACGTCGAACCGGTCCGCTACGGCAAGGGCTCCAACGCGATGGGGTTGCTGCAGACTTTGATGACCGACGGCGCCGGCCCGCAGGGCACCGACACCCCGCGCTGGCGGCAGCTGATCGATCAGGCCCGCGAGGATCCGCGGCACATCCTGCGGCTGCTCAACCCGAAGCAGTGGAGCGAGCGCACCGTGATCGCGTTGGTCATGCAGCATTTGGACAACTCGATCACCACGTTCACCAAACGCGGGAAGCTGGGGCTGCGCCGCTATTCGTCCAAGCAGGGGCACGGCGAGCCGAACCCGAGCTGGATCCCGGTCGGCAACGAGGTCACCCGCCGCATCGCCGCCAAGATCGACGGGGTGGCCGGTGGCACCTGGGGTGAGCTGTTCAACATCCCGCTGACCGCGCACTTCCTCGGTGGGGCGGCGATCGGGGACAGCCCCGAGCACGGCGTCATCGACCCGTATCAGCGGGTGTACGGCTACCCGACGCTGGCGGTGATGGACGGCGCGGCGGTCTCGGCGAACCTCGGGGTCAACCCGTCGCTGTCGATCACCGCGCAGGCCGAACGCGCCGCGTCGCTGTGGCCGAACAAGGGCGAGGCCGATCTGCGGCCCGCGCAGGGCGAGGCCTACCGGCGGCTGGACCCGATCGCGCCGAAGAACCCGGTGGTGCCCGACGGCGCGCCCGGCGCGCTGCGCTGGCTGCCGATCACCCCGACCAGCTCGACGGGTTAGCGGCCGGTTAGCCCGCAACCGCCTGCAGCGGCGCGCCGCTGATCACCCGGCTGCGCCGCCCGTGCACGTCGACGGGCACATCGCCGAGCAAGGTGACCCGGTGCAAAAGCCGCGGCTGGTTGTCGTAGTCGTCGATCGCCCGGTGCTGGGTGGCCCGGTTGTCCCAGATGGCCACGTCGCCGGGCTGCCAGTTCCAGCGAATGGCGTTCTCGGGCTGGGTGATTCGCCGTTGCAGCAAGTCGAACAGCACGCTGGATTCGTGGCTGTCCAGGCCGACGAAGTTGCGCACGAAGTTGCCGGCCAGCAGGGTGCGTTCGCCGGTCTCCGGGTGTATCCGCACCACGGGATGTTCGGTACGGAAGTCCGGCTTCTCAAACGCCTGCACGAACGCCTGCTGGCCGTCGGTGAGTGAGTCCGATTCGGCGACCGCGTAGTCAAAGCGGTTGGTGTGCACCGCCCACAGGTTTTCCACCAGGTTCTTCAGCGGTTCGGGCAGCGCGGCGTAGGCCGCCGCCGTCGAGGCCCACAGCGTCGACCCGCCGTAACTGGGCAGGGTGACCGCGCGCAGGATCGACGCCGCCGGGTAGTTGGCGGCGAACGTGACGTCGGTGTGCCAAGCGGTCGCCTTGCCCCATTCGGAGTTGATCGGGGTGATGACCGGCGCGGTCGGGTCGAAGGCCACCGCGGCCGGGTGACCGACCGGCGTGCCCAGCAACCCGGCGAACGCCAGTTGTTGCTCGTCGTCGAGGTGGTGCTGGTCGCGGAAGAAGATCACCTTGTGGGTCAACAGCGCCTGGTGGATCGCCTCGACGGTGCTCGGGTCCAGGTCGCCGCCGAGGCGCACCCCGTCGACGCGGGCGCCGATCCGGGAACCCAGCTTGGTCACGGTCTGTGTCATCGCGGACAATCCTCTCTCTGCGCGAAGTGTAGTCATCTGACTACACCAACGTATGCGCTACTGTAGTCGCATGACTACAGCCAGGTCAAGGCGAACGGGGGACCGGGCTCCGGTGGGCCGTGACGAGGTGGCCGCGGCCATCCTGGCCGCGGCCACCGACCTGTTCGCCGAGCGCGGTCCGGCCGCGACGTCTATTCGCGACATCGCCGCGCGGGCAAAGGTCAACCACGGCTTGGTGTTCCGCCACTTCGGGACCAAGGAGCGGCTGGTCGGGGCGGTGCTGGACCACCTGGGCAGCAGCCTGACCGAATTACTGGAGGCCGAGACGCCGGCCGACGAGGTGGACCGGGCCCTGGACCGGCACCTGCGGGTGATGGCCCGCACCCTGCTCGACGGCTATCCCGCCGGCCAGCTGCAGAGCCGCTTTCCGAACGTGGAGCTGCTGCTCGAGCGGGTGCGGCCGCAGCACGACAGCGACCGCAGCGCGCGCCTGGCGGCGGCCAATGCCGTGGCGCTGCAACTGGGTTGGCGGCTGTTCGAGCCGTTTTTGCGCTCGGCGGCCGGGATCGACGACCTCACCGACGCCGACCTCAAACAGGCGGTGGCGGGCGAGATCGCGCGGATCGTTGAACCGCGCTGAGTGCTACGACGACGCCGTCGACACCCGGCCCAGCGTGCGCCGGTGGGTGGGCTGGCGGCCCGGCGGCTGAGTCGGCGGCGGCAGCAGCGGTTGGCGGGGGCGCAACGCAATCGTCGACGGTGCCGCCGTGCTGAGTCCCAGCTCCGCACCGGCATGCCGGATGGTCAACGAGGCGTCGGGCCCGTCGCGCAGCGTGTAGGTCACCTCGGTGTGGTTGATGTCCACGGTGAGTCGAAAACACCGCCACCGCAACCCAAACCGCAGACCCGAGATGCCGTCGGGCAAATGCGGGTCCAGCGACAGCACGCCCTCGTCGTCGCGGAGTCCACCGAACCCGGCGACCAACGCCGTCCACGTTCCGGCCAGTGAGGCCATATGCACCCCGTCGCGGGTGTTCTCGTGCAGGTCCCGCAGGTCGATCAGCGCCGCCTCGTAGGTGTAGTCGTGGGCCAGCTCCAGGTGGCCGACGGTGGCGCACATCACCGCCTGGGTGCACGCCGACAGCGACGAGTCGCGCACCGTGCGCCGCTCGTAGTAGTCGACGTTGCGCGCCATCTGCTCGGGGGTGAACGCGTGGCTCTGCCACTGCATCGCCAGCACCAGGTCCGCCTGCTTGATCACCTGCGACGGGTACAGCCGCACATACGGCGCGTGCAGCAACAGCGGGTAGGCGGTGGTGGCCTCGAAGTCCCACTCGGCCAGCGTCGTGAAACCCGCGCACTGCTGGTGCACGCCCAGTTCCTCGTCGTAGGGGATGTGCGCGGCGTCGGCGGCATCGCGCCAGGCCGCCATCTCCTCGGTGCTCACCCCCATCTCGTGCGCGGCGATGGGGTGGCGGGCGCACGCCGCGGCCGCGACGCGCAGGTTGTGGGCCGCCATCAGATTCGTGAACACGTTGTCGCGGACGACGGCGGTGTATTCGTCGGGCCCAGTGACCCCGTCGAGGTGCCAAACACCGTGTCGGTCATGGTGTCCCAGCGACATCCACAGCCGGGCGGTTTCCACCAGGACCGCCAGCCCGCACTCCTGCTCCAACGAGTCGTCCCCGGTCACAATGCGGTACCGCTCGAAGGCCATGGCGATGTCGGCGTTGACGTGCCAGGCCGCGGTGCCGGCCGGCCAGTACGCCGAGCACTCCTGCCCGCGGATGGTGCGCCACGGAAAGGTCGCCCCACCCAGCCCGAGTTCGCCCGCGCGTTCCCGGGCCAAATCCAGCGTCGAGGCCCGCCAGCGCAGCGCGTCGGCGGCCGCGTGCGGTGCGGTGTAGGTGAGCACCGGCAGCACGAATCCCTCGATGTCCCAAAAGGAGTGGCCGTCGTAGCCGGTGCCGGTCAGGCCCTTGCCGGGGATGGCGCGCCGTTCGGCGCGGGCACTGGCCTGCAGCACATGGAACAAGCCGAACCGCACCGCCTGCTGGATGGCGGGGTCGCCTTCGACCTCGACGTCGGCGCAATCCCAGAACTCGTCGAGATATTTGCGTTGGGCGTCCAGCAGGCCCTGCCACCCGCTGTAGCGGGCGCCGGTCAGGGCCGCGGCGGCCTGATCGCGCAGCGCCGGCCGCGAGCGCAGGCTCGACCACCCGTAGGACAGGTACTTGACGATGCGCAGCTTCTGTCCGGCGCGCAGCCCGCAGATCACAATGGTGCGTGCCACGTCGTCTTGTACCTCGGTGGACACTTCCACCCGCCCGGGCACCTCGACTTCGTGGTCCATCACCGCGGCCATCATCAGTTGGCTGGCGCGGGTCCGGTGCATCAGCAGGGAGCGGTGCCCGGTGTGCTCGTGTTCGACCGGCTCCAGCGGGCGGTCCAGGATGGCCGACACCCGCGGGTCACCCGAGGTCGGCGGCTGGTCCTCATTGGCGACGAGTTCGGATTGCACGGTCACGCGGGCGAATTCGCCGATCGCCTCGACGACGTACTCGATGGCCGCGACGCTGCGCTGGGCCAGCGACACCAGCCGCGTCGAGGTCACGTGCACCTGCTTGCCGGCCGGCGAGCGCCAATGCGCGCGGCGGGTGAGCGTCCCGGCCCGCAGGTCCAGCACCCGCTCGTGGTCGATCAGTTCGCCGTAGCGGACATCGAACGGCTCATCGTCGACGGTCAGCCGCAGGATCTTGCCGTTGGTGACGTCGACCACCGTTTGGCCGGCCTCCGGATAGCTGTAGCCGGCCTCGGCGTAGGGCAGCGGCCGGATTTCGTAAAACGAGTTCAAATAGGTGCCCGGCAGGCCGTAGGGCTCACCCTCGTCGAGGTTGCCGCGCAACCCGATGTGGCCGTTGGACAGCGCAAACAGCGATTCGGTCTGGGCCAGCAGGTCCAGGTCGAGCCGGGTCTCGCGCACCTGCCAGGGCTCGACGGGGAAGGCTTCCTCGGTGAGCATGACCATGCCCTACAGCAGCTCAGCCAGGTCGGTGACCACCACGTCGGCGCCGTGGCGGCGCAACGCCTCGGCCTGGCCCACCCGGTCGACGCCCACCACGAAACCGAAGTTACCGGCCCGACCGGCCGCCACACCAGACAACGCGTCCTCGAACACCGCCGCCGCGGCCGGGGCGACCTGCAATCGTTGCGCGGCCCGCAGGAACGAATCCGGGGCCGGCTTGCCGGCCAGATGCTCCTCACGCAGGGTCACCCCGTCGACCCGGGCGCCGACGAACCGGTCCAGCCCGGTGACCTCGAGCACCTCGCGGGTGTTGGCGCTCGAGGACACCACCGCCACGGCCAGGCCCGCGTCGGTGACCGCTGCCAGGTAGCGCGCCGACCCGTCGAAGACCCGCACCCCCTCGTCGTGCAGGGTTTGTTGAAACACCTGGTTCTTGCGGTTGCCCAGGCCGTGCACCGTCTCCGCGTCGGGCGGATCGGCGGGGCCGCCCTCGGGCAGGTCGATCCCGCGACTGGTCAAAAAGGAGCGGACGCCGTCTTCGCGTTTCTTGCCGTCGACGTAGCGCAGATAGTCCTCGACCGGGTCGAACGGGACAAACGGCGCACCGGTGCGCGCCGAGCGCTGCCGCAGGTAGCCGTCGAACATGCCCGTCCAGGCCTTGGTGTGCACGCTGGCGGTGTCGGTCAACACCCCGTCGAGATCAAACAGGCAGGCGCGCACGGTGTCGGGCAGACCCAACATCGGCAACCTCACTTCCGGTCCGGGCAGGCAGCTGTCGCGTACCCACTCCACCATGCCGGATCGGCGGCGGTTTCGCGCCGCTCGCGGGCCCGTCGGAGCAGTCACTAGACTCCTGAGCGTGTCCGCGACCCCGCCCCGCCCCGTCCTGGTGATCGACTTCGGCGCACAGTATGCCCAGCTGATCGCCCGGCGGGTCCGCGAGGCACGGGTGTTCTCCGAAGTGATCCCGCACACCGCGCCGGTCGACGAGATCAAGGCCCGCAACCCATTGGCCATCGTGCTCTCCGGCGGGCCGGCCAGCGTCTACACCGAGGGCGCGCCGCAACTGGATCCGGCGCTGTTCGAACTGGACGTGCCGGTCTTCGGCATCTGCTACGGCTTCCAGGCCATGGCGCAGGCGTTGGGCGGCACCGTCGCACGCACCGGCACCAGCGAGTACGGCCGCACCGACATGAAAGTGCTGGGCGGGCGGCTGCATTCGGGGCTTTCCGAGACGCGGCCGGTGTGGATGAGTCACGGTGACGCGGTCACCGCGGCGCCGGATGGGTTCGAGGTGGTGGCCGCCACCGACGGCGCCCCGGTCGCGGCGTTCGAGAACGCGGACCGGCGCCTGGCCGGGGTGCAGTACCACCCGGAGGTCATCCACACCCCGCACGGCCAGCAGGTGCTCAGCCGGTTCCTGCACGAGTTCGCCGGGATCGACTCCAGCTGGACGGCGGCCAACATCGCCGACGCGCTGGTCGAGCAGGTCCGCGAGCAGATCGGCGACGGCCACGCCATCTGCGGGCTGTCCGGCGGGGTCGACTCCGCGGTCGCCGCGGCGCTGGTGCAGCGCGCCATCGGGGAGAAGCTGACCTGTGTGTTCGTCGACCACGGGCTGCTGCGCACCGGCGAACGCGAACAGGTGGAGCGCGATTTCGTCGCCGCCACCGGCGCGCGGCTGGTCACCGTCGACGCCGCCGACACCTTCTTGCAGGCGCTGTCCGGGGTGACCAACCCGGAAGGCAAACGCAAAATCATTGGCCGGCAGTTCATCCGGGCCTTCGAGGGCGCGGTGCGCGACGTCGTGGAGGGCGACGCCGAGGTCAAGTTCCTGGTGCAGGGCACGCTGTACCCGGATGTGGTCGAGTCCGGCGGCGGCGCGGGGACCGCGAACATCAAGAGCCACCACAACGTCGGCGGCCTGCCCGATGACCTGAAGTTCACCCTGGTCGAGCCGCTGCGGCTGCTGTTCAAAGACGAGGTGCGGGCGGTCGGTCGCGAGCTGGGCCTTCCGGAGGAAATCGTTGCCCGCCAACCCTTCCCGGGGCCGGGGCTGGGGATCCGGATCGTCGGCGAGGTCACCGCGGCCCGGCTGGACACGCTGCGCCGGGCCGACGAGATCGCCCGCGAGGAGTTGACCGCCGCCGGCCTGGACCACCAGATCTGGCAGTGCCCGGTGGTGCTGCTGGCCGACGTCCGGTCGGTCGGCGTACAGGGCGACGGCCGCACCTACGGGCATCCGATCGTGCTGCGGCCGGTGTCCAGCGAGGACGCCATGACCGCCGACTGGACCCGGGTGCCCTACGAGGTGCTGGAGCGCATCTCGACCCGCATCACCAACGAGGTGCCCGAGGTCAACCGGGTGGTGCTGGATGTGACCAGCAAGCCGCCGGGCACCATCGAATGGGAGTAGGGCACCTAGCCCCTCCCCGCGAGCGTGCGTGTCCCCGGTCGACGCGCCGAGTTAAACCCCGGATGTGCGCACACTCGCGCCCGGACGCCGGGGCTTCTGCGACACCTGTGACGGGTGATGAGCCGGTGGGCGGCCAGGTTGACGTTGTCGGTGGGTGGGTGTTCACTGAGCGTATCGAACACAAGTTCGAATAATGCGTGAACCCGGAGGGCAGCATGACTGCGGCGGTAGCCGTCGACCAACGGTCCCATGACCGCGCTGAGCAGCTTAAACAGCTGCGCCGGCAGATGGCCGAGGTCTCCGGGCGGGTGGGCCCCGGCCGGGGCGGGCCAGCGGCCGCGCCGGACCTGCTGCCGGC